>JANNKN010000305.1:0-19555 GCA_031396315.1 Deltaproteobacteria bacterium | reverse complement strand
CACGCGCTCGCCGTTCGCGAAGCGCACGGCGCGGCTCGGCGCGAGCTCCTCCCATGCGATGCGCAGCTTCATGCCGGGGCGCGCGTTCCCGAGCAGCGCGCGCTCGACGGCGAGCTCCGCGCTCCAGCCCTGCGCATCGAGCACGCGAAGCGCACCCATCACGCCGACCACCACGTGTGCGGCGTTCTCTGCCGGCACGAGCAGCTCGCCCGCCGCGGCGCGCGGCTTCTCCGCGGGGGACGCGCTCGGCGCGGGCTGCGCCGCAGCGCCGCCCGCGGCGAGCAGCGCGCCCGCGAGTGCGTACCGCGCGAGAGCTCTCAGGGCACCACCGAGACGCCCGGCGGGTCGAAGGCGGCGTCGCCGTCGACATCTACGAACAGCGCGTTCGTGAAGCCGAGAGCGCGCACGCCGGTCTCGCTCGCGGTGACGTTTACGAGCTCGGCAAGCGTCGGGTTCTGCGCCGCCGAGAGGTTGCGCGGGAATACCGGGAACATCGGCGCCGAAGTTCCGCTCGTCCCTTTCACCACGACCACGATCCACTCGTCGCGCGTCAGGCCGGTCAGCGGAATCGTGAGATGCGACTCGAGCCGCTCCGCTCCGGGCACGCTCGGCGCGACGTTCGTCGTCGTCACGCTGAAATCCGTGCTCGCGGCGAGTGTCGTCGTAGGCACGGCGTCGAACAGCGTCGGGGTGCCGACATTGGTCTGCACGATCTGCGTGGAAGCGTTGCGATAGATCTCGATCGTGTCGTAGGGCGCCCAGATCGGCGCCTGAACGTGAATCTCGAGATCGACCGAACCATCGGTCGCGGTCACGAGCGTCGAGCCGCCGAGCGAGAAATCCGCAACCGCGGCGCCTTCGACCAGCCGCGTCTGCACGTACACGCCCTGCCCACCGACGGCTCGCGCGCCGGTCACGGCCTGCGCGATCTCGAGATCGGAGACTGCGCTCGGTGCGTCGCTCGAGGAGGGGGTCCAGGTGCGCGCGCCCGCGGTCTCGAGGTCGATCACGCTGTGCGTGTCGGTATCGGCGATCGCCGTCGAGATGATTCCTTGGTTGAGCAGATTCATCCAGATCCCGATGCGCTCGTCCAGGAACTGCGTCTGATGCGAGTTGTTACTGCCGTTCCAAAGCTCGAGCGCGGCGAAGGCGTGGAAGAAGTTCGTCACCGCTGGATTCAGCCGGAAGAAGGTCGGGCACGGGTTCGCGACGCTGCCCGGGCACGGGCCGAGATTCGAGCGCGGCGGCGTCTGCGAGGTGTCGATGCGCAGCGGGTCGAAATGCGAATCGATGTGGTTGATCTGCACGACGGTCGGGAGCCCCGCGTTCTGCGCCTTGTTCTTCACCGCGGAATCGATCTGCGCAGGCGTGAGGCCGTAGCTGCCGAGCGACGGGAAGTCGGTCCCGGGTGCCGCTGCGCCGCCCCAATCGGTCGATCCGCTCGAAGCCGGCCGCGTCAGATCCTGCGCTTGCGGATACGAGTTGAAGTGGCCGTAGTCGAAGCTGGTGATCTCTTCGCCGATCGTCGTATGCAGGAACGGGGTGAGCCCGAGCGCGTTGATCGTCGGCGCGAGATCCGTGATCGCGTCGTGGTCGGTCGCGATCAGGTTGTCGACGCCCTCGGCTGCGAACGATTCGGCGCGGCGAGCATTCGCGATTCGCGAATCCGGGCTGTTCACCATGTGCACGTGGTAATCCGAGGAGATGAAGCCCGCGGTGTCGAGCACCTGCGCGAGCTGCGCGTTCACGACAGTCGTAGCGCCGCCCGTCAGCGTGACGGGCGCGCCAAACACGGACCATTCGCTGCCGCGCGTCACGTACACCTGATAAGTGCCCGGTTCGACTTCGACCTGCGCGCTGCCGTTCGCCCCGGCGAAGGCGAGCGCGGCGAAGCCCGTGTTCAGCGTGTCGCGCGAGATGTCGTTCAGCACGCCGGTGTTGGAGGAGGGCAGCAGCGTCGAAACCTGCGAGAAGATCGTCGGCTCGGGGCTCGGGTCGAAGCCGATCACGTTGATGCGCGCGGGCACCGGGCTGCCGTTCGCGTCCACGACGTTCACCTGCAGCGTGCCGGTCGCCGGCAGCGCGAAGTTCTCCGTCGTGACGGTGTTCACCGCGATCCCGACCGGGTGCACCGCCGGCGCGGGCGCGCCGGCCTCGTAGGGGAAGCCGTTCTTGCCGGCGATCGCGCCATAACTGCCTGCCGGCACCTTGCCCGCGAAACAACCGTTCAGATCCGCGACGAAGTGCGAGACGACGTGATCGACGACGGCGCCGGTCGCGAGCGCGAGTGCGACCCGCGCGCCAGGCAGCGGCGCCCCGCCCGCCGTGACGCACCCCTCGAACGTGCCGGTGGGCGTGCCGTCGAGCTCCGCGCGCAGTTCCGCAGTGTTCGAAGCGCTGCCGTCGCCGACCGCGAAATGCGCGGAGAAGGTGCGGCTACCGCCGGCCGGGATCTGGAGCGGCCCAGGCGCCCCGGCAGGCACTGCGAGCAGCGTCGCGATCGATTGGCTGTGCAAGAGGAACGAGACGCCAGAGGTGGTGAAACTGCTCGACAGCGCGGCCGAGGTCGGGATTTGCAGCGGAAGCAGGCCGTAGTCGACGCCTTCGGACGAGTCGAAGCCGTAATAAGCAAGCGCGAGGTTCGCGCCCGAGACGAGCAGCTCGCCGAGTCCGGCGGCTGGATCCTGCGCCGTATCCTGCCACTGCTCCAGCGTGCCGCCGCCGTTCAAATAATAGCCAGCCCAAAACCGCCGCGTCGCGGCCTCGCTGCTGAACACGGTCGTGTTCATCTGAATGTCGCGGCGGCCCGGCTGAAAGACGTACTCGATGCACGCGTCGAGCGCGTAATTCCTGTCGTCGGCCGCGGCAGGGAAGCTCGCGCCGAGTGAGGCCACCTGCGACGACGCGTTCACGTAGTCGAGAATGTCGTCCGGACCGCAGGCGCGCAGGATCGCGGGCGTGCCGTCTTGCCCGTCGTTCACGACCACGATCGAGGTCGGGTTCACGACCGTCTCGATGTTGAGTGCTGTCGAGAGCGCGAGGAAGGCGTCGCGGCCCTCGCGGCCGATCAGCTCCGCATCGATGATCTCGCCGCCGAACTGCCCAACGCTGTGGAGATCGCGCTGCGGCGCGTCCTGTACCACGAAGCGCGCGAGGTTGCTCTCGAACAACCAATCGCCGATGCGGCTGTGCCCCATCGGCCCGCTGATCAGCTCGCTCGCCGCGGCGATGCGGCGAACCCGCGCCTTTGGCGGCAGCCAAGCGAACGAGTTCCGCATGCGGTACGAGACGCCGTTGGTGCCTTTGCCGGTCACCTCGAGCAGATTCTGGTCGCGCAGCGGGGCGCCAGCGACGTAGGCAGCGGTCCACGTGGTCGGCCCGCCGACCAGCGCAACCGGCACACCGTTCAGCGTGGCTGCAAGCGTGCCCGCCACGAGGCCCGCATCCGTGACGATCTGTACCGTGAACGATGCTGTCGTGAGCGAGGCACCGTTGGTCGGACTCACACTCGCGATGCCGAGGGGGCCGCAGCTCCAGCCAAGCGAAGACGCAGCGACGGCGAGCACGACGAGACCCAAACGAATTGCGCGCACAGGACACCTCTGAATGCCCAACGGCGGGCCGGCGCAGTATATGAGCGCTCGGGGCGCAGGTGAATGCATTTCGTCGTAGGCGAATACCAGCAAATCCACTTGTGCTCGGCGAGCGACCCCGCTTAGGATGGGCAGCCGAGCTCGGCATCGTCGGCGATCAGGAGGTGCGATGAACTCGCAGCATGGAATGCGGATCGCACGTGGCATCGCTCTCGCGGGTGCGCTGCTCGGGATCGCGGGCGCGGCTGCCGGCGGTCCGCTCTCGGGCAACCTGGCGCTGATCCTCGGCGGCCTGCCGCCGATCGGGATCTCAGGCGTTGGCACCGGGACCTCCTCGGCGAGCGGCGCGACGCTCCCGGCGTCGATCTTCGCGACCACGAACGCCTCGGTGCCCGGTACCAACCCGTTCATCTCCGCCGTCGTGGTGACTGCCGCCAACGGGCCCGGCGCCTTCACCGGCGCGACGCTCCACGGGCCGATGGCGGTCCGCGGCCAAGCCCGCTTGATGCGTGGCGGCTTCACCGCCTTCACGATTCCGCTCACGGTCGGCGGCACGCGCGGAGTCGGACTCGGTGGCGCACCGATCCAAGTGGGGACGAGCTCGAGCGCAATCACGCTCAGCGCGGGGACCTGGAGTGTGGGGCTCGTGCAGCTCAGCGGAATCGGCACGCCGGCGAACCTGCGCACCGTCTCGCTCTCCGGCAGCGATCAGCGCACTGCGCTGGGCGCCGGCACGCTGACGCTCGTGACGCCGATGCGCATTACGCACTCCGCGCTCGGTTCCCTTGCCGGCTTCGGCGTGCTGCGGCTGACGTTCGTGCCCGAGCCCGGCGCTGCTGGGCTCCTCGCAGCCGCCGGGACTCTGCTCGCCTTCGGCATGCGTCGGGTCCGACGCGCGCGCTGAGGCGCCGAGCGCACGCGATCCAGCGAACTCGCCCGCACGGCCCCGCGTAGCCGCCTCGTTCGGGCGCGCCCGCCCGACGTGGAGGAGTTCGCATGGATTCGCAGGATTTCGACCGCGCACAGGACACGCTTGGCGAGATGCACCGTAATCGCCCGGAGCGCCGCCTGGCCGGCGTGTGCGCCGCGCTCTCGGATCAGCTCGGCTTGCCGCTGCCCGTGGTGCGCGCGGGCTTCCTGATCGGTGCCTTCGTTCCCGCCGTGAACTCGCTCGTGATCCTGCTCTATCTCGCGCTCTGGTTCGTGACGCCGCCGGCGCTCGGCGAGCGCAGTGGGCTCGATCGCGTGCTCGCTGCGTTCCGTGACTTGTTGGGCGTCGACTACGCCGAGGCACGCCGCAGCGAAGGCTTCAGCTCCGATGAGCTCCCCAGCGATCCCAATGCGTGAGGCGCTTGCCCGGGATGCGCGCCGCCCGTGAGAACGTCTCGCCCGTGAAGTAGGCGACGGGCAAAAGCGCGACCTGGGTGAAGCGCTCGAACGGGATTTCCAACAACTCGGCGGCTTCCTTCTCGAACGGAAGATGCAGTGTCGTCCACGCAGAGCCGATGCCGCGCGCGCGGGCCGCCAGCATGAATGACCAGACCGCGGGCAGGATCGAGCCGTACACGGAGGCTTGCGCAAACGCCGGCTGGCCCTCGACGCGACCCTCGATCAGCGGGATCAGGTGCACCGGCACCTCGTGCAGATGTTTCGCGAGGTGGATCGCGGAATCGAGCACCCTCGGACGCTGCGCCGCGCGCGGGTCGCCCTCGCCGTATTGCGGCTGATCGTTGCGGTTCAGATAGGGCTGGAATGCCTTGTTATAAAGATCGGCGAGCGCCTTGCGCTTCGCCGCGTCCGTCACGAACAGAAACTGCCAGCCCTGCGAATTCGAGCCGGTCGGCGCCTGCAGCGCGATCTCGATGCACTCCTCGAGAACCGCCTGGGGCACGGGGCGCGAGAGATCGAGGCGCTTGCGCACCGAGCGCGTGGTGGTGAGGAGTTCATCGGCGCTTCTCAGATCCATGACGGGGCTTCCTCCGGGTCCTGGTTTCGATCAGTCAGGCGAGTTTCCGAACCAGCGGCTCGGTTTGATCGATGAAGCGCAGTGCTTCCTCCTCGCCGCGGCCCGGGAGCAGCAGGATCAAGCGGTCGACGCCGAGATCGGCATAGGCGCGAGCGGCGGCTTCGTCGACGGCCCGCGGAGGCGTGATGTTGAGCTCGAGCGTGCCGAGCGCGGCGGGGCGCTCTAGCTGCGCGCGCGCGGCGGCGATGCCGGCGAGATCGCCCTTCGCAGCGGCAAGATCGCGCGCGAAGCCGTACCAGCCGTTGCCGCGCACGAGCGCGCGCTTGAAGGCGCTCGCACTCATGCCGCCAACCACGATCGGCGGATGCGGCAGCTGCACGGGCCGCGGCTGCGCGTCGATGCCTCCGAACTTCACGGTGCGCCCCGCGAAGCTCGGCTTCGCCTGCGTCCAGAGCGCGCGCAACACGTCGATGTACTCGTCCGTGCGCGCGCCGCGGTCCTCGAAGCGCGCGCCGAGCGCATCGAACTCTTGCTTCAGGTAGCCGGCACCGAGCCCGAAGATCAGGCGCCCATTCGAGAGTACGTCGACGCTCGCCAACTCCTTCGCGAGCACGAGCGGATTGCGCTGCGGGAGGATGATGATTCCCGTGCCGAGCTTCACGCGCTGCGTGTGCGCGGCGAGGAATGCGAGCGATACGGCGGGATCGAGCATCGGGTGCTGTGGCGGCGCGGGCGACGGCGGCGCCTGCGGGTCTGGCAGCACGACGTGCTCGCCGGTCCACACGGAGTCGAAGCCCGCCGCCTCGGCTGCGCGCGCGACTTTGGCCGAAGTGTCCGGCCGCGCGCACGCCCCGGTGTTGATTCCGAAGATTCCGAATTTCATGACCGCGTCTCCTCACGAGAGGCGCTTACGATAGTGCGGATCGCGCGAGGAGAAGCGTGGCCCAGGCCGCTCACGAGGAAGTGCTCACGCTGGAGCGCGCCGCGTTCGAGGCGTGGCGGGCCGAAGAGGTCGTCGCGCTCGGGCCGTGGCGGCTGCGCTGCATGCGCGGCGTCACGAATCGCGCGAACTCGGTGTGGCTGGGGCTCGGCGAGCCGCCCGGTGGACTTTCGCGCGCGATCGCCGACGTCGAATCGTTCTACGGCGCGCGCGGACTGCCGACGACGTTTCAGATCACGCCGCTCGCGGACTCGCGACTCGATGCGCTGCTCGCCGCGCGCGGGTACGAGCGCATCGACGAGGTGAGCGTCCAGGTCGCCGACGCGGCGCTGGTCGCTCGCTCGAGTGCGCGCGAGGGCGTGAGCGCGGCGTGCGGGCCGGCGCTCACGGAGGAGTGGTTCGAGTTGTCGGGGCGACGCGGGCGCTTTCGTTCAGCCGACGTCGCCGTGTACCGCGCGCTGCTCGAGCGCGCTGCGCCGCGCGCCGGCTTCGCGAGCGCACGGTGCGGCGTGGGCGCGATCGGCGCGGTCGGCCTCATGATCCTCGCGCCACCCTTCGCGGGCGTCTTCTCGATGCTCACGTCGCCAGATCAGCGGCGGCGCGGGCTTGCGCAGGCGGTGTTATGCGAAATCGCGCGTTTCGCCGTCGCTTCTGGCGCGTCGCGCTTGTACCTGCAGGTCGAGGTCGCGAACGCGCCCGCCCGTAGCCTCTACGAGCGCTTCGGATTCACCGAGGCGTACCGCTACTGCTACCGCAGGCGCGCCGTTCCCTAACGACTCGGCGATCCGCTCGGCGTCTACTTCTTCTTGGCGGCTCTCTTCGATTTCTTCGCGGGGCGCTTCGCCGCCTTTGCGGCGCGCGTCTTCGCCGGCTTCTTCTTCGCGCGCTTGCGCGGCGCCGAGACCTGCGGAGGTGCAGGCATGCTCGCCATCGCGGCCTGCATCTCCGCTGGCGAGACGTCGCGCAGGTGCGTGTGGAAGAACCAGAGCTGGCCTTCCGGATCCCGCGCGTTGTAGACGCGGTCGCCATAGAACATGTCGGCGGGCTCGCTCTCGATCGCGGCCCCCGCTTGGCGCGCCCGCGCACAATGCGCATCGACGTCTTCGACGTACACGAGCACCGCGGCGTTGCGCTGCGCCTTCGCGCGCGCGGGCTGATATCCGTCGGGCGTACCCAGGTAGACGACGCTGTCGCCGAGGCCGAGCTCGGCGTGCATCACGCTCTCACCGGGGCCCGGCAATACGCCGCGCACTTCGAAGCCGAAGGCCTTCGCCAGGAAGTCGATCGCCGACTTCCCCTTCTTGTAGGACAGGTACGGGACGATGCGCTGCGTGTTCGGGGGGAGGCTCACCATGGGTTTCTCCAGCTGGGCGTCGAAGCGCCTTCTCGCCGCGGCCAGCCTACACCCGGCGCGCGCTCAGTCGTCGAGATCTTTCTTCGTGAAGCCGTACTGGTCCGCCATCTCCCCGTCGCGCTGCGCGATCAGCTTGGCAACCCCGATCATCACACGGCACTGCTTCACCGTCGCATCGTCTTGCATCTTGCCCTCGAGCATCACCGTGCCCGAGCCGTCGCCCATCGCTTCGATCACGCGCTTGGCCCAGTGCACCTCGTCCGGCGGCGGGCTGAACACGCGGCGCGCGATCTCGATCTGACCGGGATGCAGCGACCACGCGCCGACACAACCCATTAGGAACGCGTTACGGAACTGATCCTCGCAGGCGATCGAGTCGGCGATGTCGCCGAACGGGCCGTAGAACGGCAAAATGCCAGTTGCGGTGCAGGCGTCGACCATGCGGGCCATCGTGTAGTGCCAGAGATCCTGCTGCGCCTTCGCACGCGGCGCGCTCGGGTCGTTCGGATTCGGATCCTCGCGCACGAGGTAGCCGGGGTGCCCGCCGCCGACGCGCGTCGTCTTCATGCGCCGCGAAGCCGCGAGATCCGCGGGCCCGAGGCTCATGCCCTGCATGCGCGGCGAGGCGATCGCGATCTCCTCGACGTTGGCAACGCCGAGCGCAGTCTCGAGGATCGCGTGGATCAAGATCGGGCGCTTCAGGCCATGCTTCGCCTCGAGCAGCGCCAATAACTGGTCGACGAAGTGGATGTCCCACGGTCCTTCGACCTTCGGGATCATGATCACGTCGAGCTTCGAACCCGCTTCGCCGACGATCGTCTGCATGTCGTCGAGGAACCAAGGCGAGTCGAGGCTGTTCACGCGCGACCAGAATTGTGTCGCGCCGAAATCCGTCGACTGCGCGATCTTCACCAGGCCTTCGCGCGCCGCGATCTTGTTCTTCGTCTCGATCGCGTCCTCGAGGTTCGCGAGCAGCACGTCGACTTTCTTCGCGATCTCCGGAACTTTCGACGCCATGCGCGGATTGCTGGGATCGAAGAAGTGGATCATGCGCGCCGGGCGAATCGGAATCTCGAGCAGCGGCTTCGGCGCGCCGATCGCGAGGGGCTTCAGGATGTTACGGGGATTGCGCATGGAGCCTCCTTCCGGGTTGATCTTCGCTCGCCTTCGGCTCGCTGCGCGGTTCGCTTGCGGCTGAGCTTCGCGTGCGAGCGGCAGCTTAGACGGTCGCGGGGTCGCTGTGCTGCGCTGCAGGGGCCGTCTCGAGCGGCGGCTTCTTGCGCCAAAGCTTGGCGCTGAGCCACGCGGCGAGGTCGTCGAAGGCGAGATAGAAGACCGGCACCACCAGCAAGGTGAGCGCCGTCGACGAGATCATTCCCGCCGCCGCGGCGACGGCCATCGGTGAGCGCGTCTCGGCGCCGGGTCCGATGCCGAGCGCAGCGGGCAGCGCGCCGAAGATCATCGCGATCGCGGTCATGAGCACGGGGCGCATGCGGATCGGGGCCGCGGTGCGGATTGCCTCGAGCTTGTCCATGCCGCGCTCGCGCAACTGGTTGGCGTAGTCGACCAGCAAGATCGAGTTCTTCGTGACGAGCCCGAACAGCAGGATGATGCCGATCAGGCTGAACAGATTGAGCGTCATGCCGGGGCGCCCGATCGCGCCCATCAGGAAGAGCCCGCCGAACGCGCCGATCATCGCGAGCGGAAGCGCAAGCATTACGGTCAATGGGTGCACGAGGCTCTCGAACTGCGCGGCGAGCACCATGTAGATCACGAGGATGCCGAGACCCATCGCGAAGAAGAGCGCCGTGAAGCCTCTCACCATCTCTTCCGTGCCACCGGCCGGCAGCATCTGCACATCTTCCGGCAACAGCTCGGCGGCGATTTCTGTCGCCTCCTCGAGTGCGCGCGCCGCATCTTTGCCTTCGAGGTTCGCGGAAATTCGCACGGCGCGTTGCTGGTTCACGCGTGTGATCGTCGACGGCGACGCCCCCTTCTCGATTCGCACGAGATTGCGAAGCTCGACCGTCTCTCCGCTGCGCGTGCGCAAGTAGAGGCCGAGGATCGACTCGGGATCGCTCCGATCCTTCTGGTCGAGGCGGACGCGGATGTCGTAACGATTGCCGCCTTCGCTGAACGTGCCGACGTCGAGGCCGCCGATCATCGCGAGCACCGTCGTCGCCAACTGATCCGCATCGACGCCGAGCGAAGCCGCTTTGTCGCGATCCGGGATCACGCGCACTTCGGGCTTGCCGAGCCGCATGCTCTGATCGAGGTCGACGTATCCGCCGCGCGCGCGCAGCGCGGCGAGGAAACTCTCACCGAGATCCGCCATCTCTTGGATCTCGAGGTTGCCCTGCAGCTCGACCTCGAACTCTCCCTTGTCCGACGACATGCCGAAGCCCGACATGTCGGAGAGTCGCACGCGCTCACCGGGTATCGCGCCCAACACGCTGCGACCTTCTTCGATGATCTCGTGCACGTCGCGGCGTTTGCCGCTCTTCAGCATCACGAACATGATTCCACGCGTCGGGTCGGAGCCACCTTCGGGGCCCGCGAAGCCGACGCCGGCGAACACGCCCGCGACTTCGGGCAGCGAGAGCACCCACTCCTCATTGCGCTTCATCATCGCCAGCGAGCCTTCTGGCGAAGTCCCCGGCGGCGTCTCCATCGCGACGAA
Organism: Deltaproteobacteria bacterium; assembly: GCA_031396315.1. Lineage (GTDB taxonomy): Bacteria > Myxococcota_A > UBA9160 > UBA9160 > UBA6930 > VGRF01. The sequence continues at coordinate 9,022 of JANNKN010000305.1, read as the reverse complement.
GAAGCGGCCGACGTCCGCGGGCGGGAACATCTCGCCGCCGAGAGTTTGCTGCAGGCCGCAGCCTCCGAAAAACGCGGCGACCGCAATCGAGATCGTTATGGCGCGATGCGCGAGCGTCCAATCGAGAACGCGCCGATAGGCGTCCTCGAGGCTGCGCAGCCAACGCTCGAACACGTTGTAAATGCTGCCGTGGGGGCGCTCTTGCGCGGTCGGGATGCGCGCCGCGAGCATCGGCGTGAGCGTCAGTGCGACCACCAGCGAAAGCATTACGGCGATCGCGACGGTGGCGCCGAACTCGCCGAGGAAGTTGCCCACGAGGCCCGGTACGAAGATCACCGGGATGAACACGGCAGCGACCGAGACCGTCGCAGCGGTTGCTGCGAAAGCGATCTCGCGGGCGCCCTTCGAGGCAGCCTCGCGCGGCGACTCTCCGGCCTCGCGATGACGCTCGATGTTCTCGAGCACGACGATGGCGTCGTCGATCACGACTCCGACAGCGAGCGTGAGCGCGAGCAATGTCATCGTGTTGAGCGTGAAATCGAGCGCCCACATCACGCCGAAGGTGGAGATCAGCGAGATCGGGATCGCGAGCCCGACCACGAGTGTCGGGCGGAAGCGCCGCAGGAACACGAAGACCGTCCCGGTGGCGAGCAGCGCGCCGAACCAGAGGCTGAAGATCGCTTCCTCGACGGCCTCGCGAATCGACTTCGAGAAATCCGCGACGCCGTCGCCCTCCTTGAAGCTCATGTCCGGGGGCAGTGTCTTCGTGATCTCGTGCATGCGCCGCCGCATCTCGTCGGCGATCGCCACCGTGTTCGCGTCGGACTGCTTGATGACCATCAGGCCCACGGTCGGCATCGCGTCGAAGCGTGCGTACTCGCGGATGTCCTCGGAGCCGTCCTCGAGCCGCGCGACGTCGCGCAGCCGCACCGGTGCGCCGTCCTCGTAGGCGACGATCATGTCGGCGAGGGCTTCGACGGAGCGGAACTCCGCGTCGGTCTTGACCTGGAACTCGATGCTGTCGCCCTCGACGATGCCGCCGGGCCGCTCGACGTGCTCGCGCCGCAGTGCACCGATTACGTCGGTGGCGGCGAGCCCGCGCGCACGCAGCGCCTCGCCGTCGAGCCAGATGCGGATCTCGCGCTCGCGCGCGCCGAACACCTCGATGCCCGCGACGCCCTTGATCGTCTCGACCTTCGGCTTGATGTGATCCTCGACGTACTCCGTCGCTTGCACCGCCGGCCGCTCGGTCATGATCGGCATCCACATCACCGGGAAGCCGCTCGAATCCATCTTGCTGATGATCGGATCCTCGAGCTCCTTGGGCAGATCCCAGCGCGCGCGACCGACGCGGTCGCGCACGTCCTGCGCGGCGCGATCGAGGTCTTCGCCGAGCTCGAACTCGATCGAGATCGAAGAGAAGCTCTGACGCGAGCGAGAGGTCAGGCGCTTCACGCCGGAGATCGTGTTGAGCTGCTCCTCGAGCGGCTCCGTGACGTCTTCCTCCATCACCTCGGGGCTCGCGCCCTCGAGGTTGGCGGAGACGTTCACCATCGGAAATTCCATCTTCGGGTACTGGTCGACGCCGAGGCGCACGAAGCCGAGCACGCCGAACACCACCATCGAGAGGATCAGCATCCACGTGAGAACGGGGCGGCGGATGAAAATGTCGATCCACGCCATTAGCGGGCGCTCCCCGTTGCCGCGGTATCGGACGCGAGGTTCGCGCCGGGCGGCGCAGCTGCGGGCGCCGCATCCTCGTCCTTGCGCGCAACCAGCACGCCGTCCACGAGCGCGGTGTGCCCACGCACCACGACGGCCGCATCGCCCGCGAGGCCTTCGGTGATCTCGATGCGTCCGTCGCGCTCCGCGCCGGTCTTGACGACGATGCGCTTCACGCGCTCGTCGGCGCCCACGACGAACAGCACCTCGCCGTCCGCGCGCTGCAGCACCGCCTCGACCGGCACGAACACGGCACCGCTGCGCTTCGAGATGCCGAGATCCGTGCGTGCGAAGAGCCCGGGGCGCAGCCGGTTGTCCGTGTTCGGGATGCGCGCCTTCACGCGCATCGTGCGGGTGCGCGGATCGATCACCGGCGAAATCGCGCTCACCGCGCCGACAAAACGCTCGTTCGGATACGGCTCGACCGTCACCGTGACGGGTTGGCCCGTGGTTACGCGCGCGGAGTCGCGTTCCGCGACACTGAACTCGACCTCGATCGGATCGAGCGCGACGACTTCGAGCAGCGCCTGCCCGGTGCGCACGTAATCACCGCGCGAGACTTCGCGCCTTGCGACGAGGCCCGCGAACGGCGCGCGCACGCTCGCGTCGCGCAGCAGCTTGTTCGAGACGCCGCTCGCGGCGAGCGCCGAATCACGCCGCGCTCGAGCGCGCGAGAGCTCGGTGCCGCGCTGATCGAGCAGCGAATCCGACGCGATGCCCTGTTCGTGCAGCGCCTGTGCGCGCTCATACTCGCGCTGCGCCACCAGCAGCGACGCCTCCGCGTCGCGCAGCTGCGCATTCGCGGAATCGGAATCGAGCCGGCGCTTCTCGGGGTCGATCGCGAGCAGCACTTCACCCGCGGCGACGTGCATGCCTTCGTCGACGCGGATCGCGGTGATGCGGCCGTCGACCTCGGCGGCGATTAGGGCGCGATCGGGCGCAACGAGCTCGCCAGTGCCTTCGATGCGCTCCTCCATGTCGCCGACGATCGCCGGCGCGACGACCACTGGCGCCCCGAGCGACGTCTCTGCGGCTTGTTCTCCGCCGCACGCGGCAGCGAGAACCCCGACAACCAGCGCCGCGAGCAGTCCCTGCTTCTTCATACGGTCTCTCCTGCGCTGCGCTTCGCGGCTTCGTCGGGCGCGACGAGGCCGCGCAGCAGCGCGTCGATCGAGTCTTCGGTGAGCGTCTTGCTCCAGTCGAAATCGGGGCGCGAGATGCGGCCCCAAACGAGCCCTTGGCAGAGCAAGGACAAGGCTTGGCCGGCGGTCTGCGGATCGCCTGTGCGCAGGCGACCCGCGTCCCAGAGCGCGACCAAGGTCTCTTCGATGAGCTTGCGAGATTCTTCGCCCGAGGGCGGCGGCTTGGTATCTCCGGCGCGTGGCGTGAACAGTAACCGGAAGTGCGTCGGGTTCTTCAGGCCGAAGCGCACGAAGGCGACGGCGAGCCCGCGGATGTTCGCGACCGGATCGGCGCCGCGCGGCACTCGCTTCAGCTGCGCGGCGAGCTTCGCGAAGCGCTCCTCGATCAGCGCGTCGAGCAGGCCGTCCTTGTCACCGAAGTAGTGATAAATCGAAGGCGCCGCGTACCCGCAGCGCTCGACCAGGCGGCGGATCGAGAAGTCGTCGTAACCCGCCTCGAGCAGCAGCTCTTCGGTGGCGTCGAGGATGGTGCGGCGCGCGAGGTCGCGCTGCGCCTCGCGGCGCTGCTCGTGGGTCTCGGTGGACATTGGGGAGGGGTCTCGGGGGCGCCGCGTAACGGCGTGAAGGAGAACGAACGACGTGCAAGCTAGCTAACAGCGTTACAACGGCAAGCCGACGCCGCGACACGAGCGGAAGTCTTCGCGGAATCGACGAAATCCGCTGCCGATGCCGCCGCGTCAGACCGCGACCGACCCCTTCCCTAGAACTCGCAGTAGCCCGGAACGCGCGGGAACGGGATCACGTCGCGGATGTTGGCCATGCCCGTCACGTACTGGATCAGGCGCTCGAAGCCGAGCCCGAAGCCCGCGTGCGGCACCGAGCCGTAACGGCGCAGGTCGAGGTACCACCAGAGTTCGTCCGTGCTCATGCCCTGCGCCTGCATGCGCGCCGTGAGCCGATCGAGCCGATGCTCGCGTTGTGAGCCGCCGATGATCTCGCCGATGCCGGGGGCGAGCACGTCCAGCGCGCGGACCGTCCTGCCGTCGTCGTTCTGGATCATGTATAACGCCTTGATCGCGGCTTGGTAGTCCGTAACAACCAAAGGGCGCTTCACGAATTCCTCGCACAGCCAGCGCTCGTGCTCGCTCTGCAGGTCGATGCCCCAGCGCACCGGATACTCGAAACTCTTACCGGAGCTCTCGAGCGCCGTGATCGCCTCGCCATAACTCATGCGCGCGAATGGCGCGGCCACGACGTGCTCGAGGTTCTGCACCACGCCCTTCTGCACGCGCTCGTCGAAGAAGCGCATGTCCTCCGCGCTGCGCTCGAGCACGCGCTTCAGCACGAAGCGCAGGAACTCCTCGGCGAGCGCAGCGTTGCCGTCTAGATCGCAGAACGCCATTTCCGGCTCGACCATCCAGAACTCCGCCAGATGGCGGCTCGTGTTCGAGTTCTCGGCGCGGAAGGTCGGCCCGAAGGTGTAGATATCGCGCAGCGCGAGCGCGCCGATCTCGCCTTCGAGCTGACCCGAGACGGTGAGGCGTGCAGTGCGGCCGAAGAATTCCTTCGAGCCCGCGATCTCGAACATCTCGCCGGCACCCTCGGCGTCGGCGGCGGTGAGGATCGGCGTGTGCAGCCACACGAAGCCGCGCTCCTGGAAGAACTCGTGAATCGCGCGCGAGGCCTCGTTTCGCACGCGCAGGACGGCGCCGATCGTGTTCGTGCGTGGGCGCAGGTGCGCGATGGTCCTCAGGTACTCGAAGCTGTGCCGCTTCTTCTGCAGCGGATAATCCGCGGGCGCAGCGCCGACGACCACGACGCTCGCCGCGCGCAGCTCGACACGCTGTCCTTGCGCCGGCGACGCGACGAGCTCGCCCTCGACCTCGATGGCCGCGCCAGTGCCGAGCGCCTTCAGCTCGCTCTCGTAATTGGAGAGCGCAGGCTCCGCGACGACCTGCAGGCCCGACATGCACGAGCCGTCGGATAGATCGAAGAACGACACGCCCTTCGAGTGGCGCGCCGAGCGCAGCCAGCCCTGCACGCGCGCGCGCGCACCGACCGCGCCGCTCGCCAAGATCTCCCGCACGCGCGCGCCGCTCATCGCGCCCTCCTTCGCGCGCGGGAGATAGCAGGCCCTCCGGGGTCCTCGTGAAAACCACGGGAAGCCCGTACGAGCTGGGGTCGAGTCCCGCGCGCGGCCTGCCGAAGCGGAACGGACCGTCGATCGAGAGATGTGAATGCAGGAATTCTCGCTGGACCCGCCGCGCGTGTTGCTCGTCATGGAGCGCATCGAGGACGTGAAGACGCTCGGCGGCCAGCTTGCGCGCGAACGCATTCCGATCTCGCGCGCTCCGAGCCTCGACGCGGCAGTCGATGCGCTTCGGACGGGCAGCTTCGACGCGATCTTGATCGCGCTGCCGCTCACGGCCCGAGACGCCTCCAGCGCCTGCGCTTGGCTCGCGGAGCAGCAGAAAGATCTCCCGCCGATCGTGCTGCTCGCGCCTGCCGGGTCGGCGCCGCTCGAATTCGCGAGCCTGCCACCGAACGCGCAGCCTGCGCGCCAAATCTCGCTGGCGGCGACCGGAGCCGAGGTCGCCTCGATCGTGCGCGAGGTTTGCTCCGAGCGGCGGAATCTGCCGGAGCCGTCCGCGCGGCCTTCCGTGATGGCACCCAACGTCGATCGACAGTTCGCGCGCGAGGTGGTCTTCGCACGCAAGCCGGCGAATGTTGGCGCTAGCTCCGCACGACCGATCATCGCATCGCGCCCACCGCGACCCGCGAGTGACGCCGTCAAGCCCGCGCAGCGCGAGGCCGAGGCCGAGGGCCAATTTCAGCTCGGGCGGGGCCTGCTGAAAGTTCAGCGTTTCGAGGCGGCCGCGAACGCGCTCTCGCGCGCAGTCGCGCTGTGCCCGGACGACCGCAGCTTTCGGCTCTACGAGGCTTGGGCGCAATATCTCGTCGCGAGCAGCGCGCAGCGCACTGCTCGCGAGCGCACGCTCGCGCTTGCGCGCGAAATGATTGCGTCGGAGCCGAGCGCCGCGAAGCCGCGCACCATCCTCGGCATGATCGCGCTCGACGATGGCGACGCGGCAACCGCGCGAGCAGCCCTCGAACTCGCGCTCGAGCTCAACCCCGACGACGACGACGCGGCGAAAGCGCTCGAAACTGTGCGCGCCCTAATCGCGAAGAAATGAGGCCCCCCGCAGCGGGTGCTGCGGCGAGCGCGCCTCGTCGGTTCCGCGCCGCTCAGGCGTTCGCGTAGATGTCCATGATGTCGTGCAGCAGGGCGACGCCGTCGGCCTTCGCACGCTGGAACGAGTTGCGCCCGACGATCGAGCCGAAGCCGCCGCCGGCCGCGATGCTGCGAATCTCGTTCAGCACTTCGTCGCGGCCCTTCGCTTCGCCACCTGAGAAGATCACGATGCGGCGGCCCGCGAAGGCGCTCTGCACGACGTGGCGGATGCGATCCGCGAGCGTCGCCACCGGAATCTTCTCGCTCTCGTAGACCTTGCGCGCCGCGTCCTGCTCGATGTGCTCCGTCGGCGGTTTCACCTTGATGAAGTGGGCGCCGAGCTGCGCCGCGATGTGCGCGGCGTAAGCGACCACATCGACTGCGGTCTCGCCCTTCTTCGTGATGCCCGAGCCGCGCGGGTAGGACCACACGACCACCGCGATGCCCTTCCGTTTCGCCTCCTCGGAGAGCGCGCGAATCTGCGCGAACATCGTGTCGCGCGCCGAGGATGCGGGGTAGATCGTGAAGCCGATCGCCGAGCAGCCGAGCCGCAGCGCGTCGTCGACGCTTCCCGTAATGGCCGGCGCCGGATCGCTGCCGGAGTAGAGCGAATCCGAGTTGTTGAGCTTGAGGATCGTCGGGATGTCGCCCGCGAATTCTGCGGCGCCGGCTTCGAGGAAGCCGAGCGGTGCGGCGTAGGCGTTGCAGCCTGCCGCGATCGCGAGCTCGAAGTGGTAGCGCGGGTCGTAGCCGCTCGGATTCTTCGCGAACGAGCGGGCCGGGCCGTGCTCGAAGCCTTGGTCGACGGGCAGGATCACGAGCTTGCCCGTGCCGCCGAGCCGACCGTGGTTCAGCATGCGAGCGATGTTCGTGAGCGTTCCGGGGCTATCGCTCGAATACCAGCTCAGGATCTCCTTGACGCGCTGGGTCATGATGCGGCGAACCTCCGTCGAAAATTTCGGCGCCCATTCTCATCGGCTGGCCGGCGTTGTAGCGGTGTGATTCTGCGTCCGCAGCGGGCACTCTGACTGCGCGTGAGTGGCCTTCGCGCCGCAAAAGAGTCGGTAGGATGCGGCCCGCTTCGCGCAATTCCGCGCGCGGCAATCGAGAAATCGCTGGGAGAATCAGGGTGAGCACGGGACGGAAGATTGCGCTGCAGCTTGCTTTCGTGTTGCTGACTCTCTGCCTCGCCCCGAGCGATGCGAGCGCGCAGAGCGCGCCTGGAGGAAAACCCGTGGTCGTACTGACGACGACGCTCGGCGAGATCGAGATCGAGCTCGATGAGGCGAAAGCCCCCATCAGCGTGAAAAATTTCCTGCAATACGTGGACGACGGGTTCTACGACGGCGTGATCTTCCATCGCGTGATCAGCGGCTTCATGATTCAAGGCGGTGGCTTCACGCCCGCGATGCAACAGAAGAAGACGCGCGAGACGATTCAGAACGAGGCCGCGAACGGGCTGAAGAACCTGCGCGGAACGCTCGCGATGGCGCGCACCAACGCGCCTCACAGCGCGAGCGCGCAGTGGTTCATCAACCACAAGGACAACGCGTTCCTCGACTACCCCGGCTCCGACGGCTGGGGCTATGCCGTGTTTGCGCGCGTGACGAAGGGCATGGAGATCGTCGACAAGATCGCCGCAGTGAAGACCGGCGTGAAGGCGGGCATGAGCGACGTGCCGGTCGAGTCGGTTGCGATCGTGAGCGCGCGCCGGAAGAAGTAGGCGCGGCGCCCACGCGGGCGCGCGGCGTGGAAACGAAAACGCCCCGGAGCTCGTCGCTCCGGGGCGTTCGTGTTTGCGGACGGTGCGGTGCGAAGCCGTTGCGTTCTCCGCGCTGGCCTCGCCTCGCCGCGGACTACATGTCCATGTCGCCCATGCCGCCCATTCCGCCCATGCCACCCATGCCACCACCGCCGCCGCCGCCGGCCGGCTTCTTGTCCGGCTTGTCGGCGATCATGGCCTCGGTGGTCAGCATCAGACCGGCAACGCTCGCGGCGTTCTGCAGCGCCGAGCGCACGACCTTGGTCGGGTCGATCACGCCGGCCTTGATCAGATCTTCGTAGACCTCGGTGCGAGCGTTGAAGCCGAAGGCGCCCTTCCCGTTCTTCACCTTGTCGACGACGATCGAGCCCTCGACGCCCGCGTTCTCCGCGATGCGGCGCAGCGGCTCTTCGATCGCGCGGCGCACGATCGAGACGCCAGCGGCCTGGTCGGCCGGCAGCCCCTTCTCGAGGCCGTCGAGCGCGGACTGCGCGCGAATCAGCGCGACGCCGCCGCCCGGCACGACGCCCTCTTCGATGGCTGCGCGTGTCGCGTGCAGTGCATCCTCGACGCGCGCCTTCTTCTCCTTCATCTCGGTCTCGGTCGCAGCGCCGACCTTCACCACGGCGACGCCGCCAGCCAGCTTCGCGAGCCGCTCCTGGAGCTTCTCCTTGTCGTAATCACTCGTGGTCTTCTCGATCTGGCTGCGGATCTCCGAGATGCGGCCCTCGATCGCCTTCTTCACGCCAGCGCCGTCGATGATGGTGGTGTTGTCCTTGTCGATCACCACCTTCTTCGCGCGGCCGAGATCCTTCAGCGTCACGTTCTCGAGCTTGAGCCCGAGCTCCTCGCTGATGACCTGTCCGCCCGTGAGCACCGCCATGTCCTGCAGCATCGCCTTGCGGCGATCGCCGAAGCCCGGCGCCTTCACCGCGGCCACGTTCAGCGTGCCGCGGATCTTGTTCACGACGAGCGTCGCGAGTGCCTCGCCCTCGATCTCTTCCGCGACGATCAGCAGCGGCTTACCACCGCGCGCCACCTGCTCGAGCACGGGCAGCAGATCCTTCATCGACGAGATCTTCTTCTCGCTGAGCAGCAGGATCGCGTCCTCGAGCACGACTTCCATCGAGTCGGGGTTCGTGACGAAGTACGGCGAGATGTAGC
>JANNKN010000295.1:0-3849 GCA_031396315.1 Deltaproteobacteria bacterium | reverse complement strand
AGAGTTCGAGACCGCGGGCAAAGCATCGAAAGCCGTCATCGAGGCAATGCTCGGGCCCACGGGCAACTTGCGCGCGCCGCTCGTGCGCGCAGGCAAGACTGTGCTCGTCGGCTTCAATGACGCGGCGTGGGAGAAGAACCTGGCCTAGTCGCGAGGCGGCGGCTACTCGCGCGTCGCGGTGACGATCCAGAGCGGGTCCGCGCCGACGGGGGAGCGATCGAGCGTCTCTGCCGGCGCGAATCCGCCAGCGCGCGCGAAGTATTGCGCGATCGTGCGGGAGCGTTCGGCGGGCGGGAGCATGTGCCAGGCGCGGATCGCCTTGGTGGGGAAGCAGCGGTGCGAGGTCGCGATCAGCGCGCGCCCGCCGGGCCGTAACACCCGGGCCAGCTCCGCGAACACTTCCACCGGGCGCGTCAGGTATTGGATCGAGACGGCGCACAACGCGAAGTCGAAGCTCGCATCGGCGAGCGGGAGCCTCGGATCGTCATTCAGGTCGCACACGTGCCACGTCGCGAGCCGGGCGTTCTTCGCGAGCTCGTCGGCGTTCATGCCGACACCGACCACGCGCCCGAGCGGCAGCGCCTGCGGCGCGGGCAGGTGCGACACCCACGAAGACATCAGATCGAGCACGTCCGCGCCAGGATGCAGCGTCTCGCCGTAGTGAGCGCTGAGTGCGGCGATGGTGGCATCGTCGATGTGCGTGACGAAACGCGGGGACGCGTAGAACTGCGCGTCGGGCGTCTCGTCGAGACGATCGAAGAAACCAGGCGGAAAGGCCGTGTGACTCATTGAAGCGCGAAGCTAGCCCGATGCGCGTCCCGCTCCGTGATAGGGTCGGTCCGTGATGACCGCGGAAATTGCCGACGGGGCTGCGAAGCGCACATGGGCGTCGAGGTTGCGGCTCCTCGGTAACGCCATCGCAAGCGGTCTCGGCACCTCGAGCCTTGGGCTCGATGTCGCATGTCGCTTCGCCAGCTCGCGGTTGGTCGAATGCCTCGTCGCGCAAGGCGCCCGTCGCACTCGCTCTCGGCCGCTGAACTTCGAGGGCGAACCCACTCCGGCGGCTTGTGTCGATCTCGAGCGGCCCGCTTCGAGCGAGCCGTGACGAGCGAACTCGCGATCTCCTCCCTCCACCAAGTCGCGGTCCCCTCCTCCGACCTCGCGCGCTCCATCGGGTTCTATCGCGATGTGCTCGGGCTGAGGCTCATCGCGCAGTTCTCGCCGCCGGGCCTCGCGTTCTTCGCGCTCGGTGAGGTGCGCTTGTTGGTGGAGGCCTTCGAGAACCCGAAGGCCGGCGGCGGCGTGCTCTACTTCCGCGTCGCCGACCTTCAGGCCGCGCACGCGGCGCTGAAGACGCGCGGCGTCGCATTCGATCAGGACCCGCACCCGATCCATCGCGACGCCGACGGCACATTCGGCGAGCCCGGAGCGACCGAGTGGATGGCGTTCTTCCGCGACCCCGACGGCAACGTGCTCGCGCTCGCCTCGCGCGTTCCACCGGAGCGGAATCCCTAATGCTCGGACGTACGCGCTTCTTCGCACTCTTCGTGGCGCTCCTCCTCGCGAGCGCCTGCGGCCCGCGCGGCGACGCGCAGGACGTGGATGTCGCGACCGAGCTCGCGTCCGAGTTCCTGCGCAAGCTCGACGCGAACGACGCGAGCAGTGCGTGGCGCGAGCTCGCCGCGCCGCTGCGCGAGCGCGTGCCCGAGGCGCAGTGGCCCGCGCAGATCGCGCAGATGCGCGCGCCGCTCGGGCGCCCTGTCGCGCGCGTGCTCGCGAGCGCGGCCTTCGCCGAAGAACTCGTCGATGCGCCGCCGGGGCAGTACTTCATGGTCGAATTCGAATCGCAGTTCTCGGATGCGGCCTGCGGCGAACGCGTCGTCGCAATGTTCGAACACGGCGCTTGGCGCGTCGCCGGCTACTTCGTCCGTAACACCCGACCACGCGACGCCTCGCGCGAGCCTCCACCCCAGTGACCGTCTTCTTCGACCTCGACGGTACGCTCACCGATTCCGCACCCGGAATCACGCGCTGCCTCGCATACGCCTTCGAGCGCCTCGGCGCTCCGGTTCCCGCCGAGACCGTGCTACGCGCTTGCATCGGCCCGCCGCTCGATCACACCTTCCGCCGCTTGCTCGATCCCCATGACGATGCGCTCGTGCAGCGCGCGATCGACTTCTACCGCGAGCGCTTCAGCGCGCTCGGGCTGTACGAGAACGCGGTCTACGCGGGCATCCCGGAGAACCTCGCGACGCTGCGCGCATCCGGGCGGCGCTTGTTCGTCGTCACGGCGAAACCCGAGCGTTTCGCGCGCGAGATCGTTCGCCACTTCGCGCTCGGCGAGTTCTTCGAGGCGGTTTACGGGCCGAGCGAGGACGGCGTGCTGCATGACAAGGCCGAGCTGATCGCACATGCGCTGCGCACTGAGCGCATCGCGCCGGGCAAGGTCGCGATGGTGGGCGACCGCTCACACGACGTGCTCGGCGCACGCGCGTGTGGCGTCGCGGCGGTCGGGGCGCTCTGGGGCTACGGGTCGCACGCGGAGCTCACCGCTGCCGGCGCGCACGCGTTGGCTGAGGAGCCCGCCGAGCTGGCGATCGCACTCGCGACTGCAGACGCACACGCTGCCCGTGGCGAGTGCTAACAGTTGCCGTCATCGCGGCCCCCCAAGCCGGAGGCGATCAGGCGGATGTTCGGGAGTCACCTCGTGGACCGCGGACTGCCAACGGACGCGTTCGAAGCGCAGCTGAATGCGTATCTCGAGGCGCGCGACAGCGCGGGCGGAACGTGAGCCGCCGTCTCGCACTGCTCGCGTTCCTCGCCGTCGCGCTGCTCACCGCCGGCTGCGACCACGCGCTGAAACACGCCGCGCGCGAGGCGCTCGGCGACGGCGCGGTACACGCGTTCGCGAGCGGCATCGTGCGCTTCCAGCTCGCTCATAACAACGGCGGCTTCCTCACCCTCGGCGCGCGACTCGACCCGGCGCTGCGCGACGCGTTCTTTCTGTTTGCGGCGCCGCTCGGCGTTGTGCTGCTCGCCGCCAGCGCGTTCCGCAGCGCGGCGCGCAGCCGAAGCGCACTCATCGGCCTCGCGCTGCTGTGCGGCGGCGGCCTCGCGAATTGGCTCGACCGCGTGCTCAACGCCGGCGCGGTCACCGATTTCGTGAGCCTCGGCCTTGGCGCGCTGCGCACCGGCATCTTCAACGTCGCCGACGTCGCGATCCTCGCTGGCGCCGCGCTGCTGCTCGTGCCGCTGCGCGAGCGTGACCCCGCGTGAGCGCCGCACCCTCGCTGTGCGCGCACTTGGCAGCGCTCGCGGCAGGCGACGCGACGCCCGAGATCGCGCACGCCTTCCTCTGGCAAGACGGCCCGATCGACGCGATCGCGCGTTGCCGCGCGTGTGGCGCGCATGCGTTGCTGCGCCTGCTCGACTGGGCGCCGCCTGCATTCTCGCTGCGCGTCTACACGCTCGCTGCGCTGCGCGCGGAAGACGGCGAGCTGTTCCTGCGCAACCTCGCGCGCGGCAGTTGTCAGGTCTCACGCGCGAGCGCGGAGTTGAACGCGCTCGTCGCCGCAGCCGGCGCGAACGAGCGGCTCGTCGCGCTCGACCTCGCGCACGAGCGCGTGGCCGCGAGCGCAGCGCCGCGGCCGGGCGAATCCAGCGAACCTGCAGCGTTCCCGGAGCGTCTCCCGCGCGACGGCGACACGCGCTGGTTCGCGGCGCTCGGGCTCGAGAAACATCCACGCAGGAGCGCGCTGCCGTGAAGCTCGAGATCACCTCGACGAACCTCGGAAGCCCCGCGGACACCGCTGCCTTGGTCGACGTGCTCGACACCTACGCGCGCGATCC
>JANNKN010000131.1:0-8863 GCA_031396315.1 Deltaproteobacteria bacterium | reverse complement strand
GACTAGCACCGACCCTCGGATTGCCATGTAGACCGCGAGCAGTCCAACACCAACCCGCGCGAGCTGATTCAGAGGATTCGGAACCAGCGGCGTCATTGAATCACCGTCCCGCCGTCCGCTGTAACAATCGAGCCCGTCATGAACTTGCACGCATCCGAGGCGAGCCACACCGCGACCTCGGCGATCTCCTCCGGCCGGCCGAGGCGCCCCATCGGGATCGGCGCGACGAACGCGGCCTCGCCGCCGGTCGCGCTCATGATCTCCTCGACGCCAGGTGTCCGGCACACGCCGGGCGCGATCGCGTTCACGCGGATGTTCTGCGTCGCGTAGTCGAGCGCAGCGACCTTCGTTAAGCCCGCGACGCCGTGCTTGGTCGAGCAGTAGGCGGCGAAGCCGCCGAGGCCGATCAGCCCGAGCGTCGAGCACGTGTTCACGATCGTTCCGCCGCCTTGCTTCAGCATCTGCGCGAGCTCGTGCTTCATCGCAACGAAGGTGCCGCGCAGGTTCACGTTCGCGATCGCGTCGAACTCCTCGAGCGTCCACTCGTGCAGCGGGTGCGCGCTGCCGACGATGCCAGCGTTGTTGAAGGCGCAGTCGAGGCGCCCGAGCTTCGCGATTGCAGCCGCGACGACCCGCTCCACCTCGGCGGGATTGCCGAGATCCGCCGTCACGAAGTGCGCCTCACCGCCGAGCCCGCGGATTTGCTCCGCGACCGCTTCGCCCTTCGGGTTCAGGTCGGCGAGCACGACGCGCGCGCCCTCCTGCGCGAAGGCGAGTGCCGCGGCCTTACCGATGCCTTGCGCGGTCGCGGTGATCAGGGCGGCCTTGCCTGCGAGTCTTCCGGACACGAGTGCTCCTTCGCGTGGGGAACGCGCAGCATAAGCGAGGCCTGGGGTAGGCTGGCGCCGGATCGCGATCGCGAACGTGAGCAGCGCGGAGGCGACGAAGACGCGATGGCCCTCTTGCTCTTTAGTGGCGCGAACCTGATCGACGGCACCGGCGCGGCGACTCGCCGCGAGTCTGTGCTCGTGGACGGCGAGCGCATCGCCGCGCTCGGCGCGGAGGCGGAGCGGCGTGCCGCGGCTTCTCAGGATGTCGCGCGCGTCGATCTCTCTGGGCTCACCTTGATGCCCGGCCTGATCGACGCGCACTGCCACGTCACCTTCGACGAGCCCGTCAGCAACGACGAGCTGTTCTTCCACCGCCGCCCGGGCCTCGCGGCGTTGATCGCGGCCTTCAATGTGAAGAAGCTTCTGCTCGCGGGCGTGACGAGCTTCCTCGACGCCGACACGATCTTCGATCTCGGCGTCGATCTGCGCGATGCGATCGAGAGCGGCGCCGTGCTCGGCCCGCGCATGTCTACCGGCGGACATGCGCTGCTGACTTCCGTCGGCGGCACCGCGGGCCGCCTGATTCCGGACGAAGGCGAGCGCGGCTACGCGCAGGTCGTCGGCACGCGCGACGAGATCGTTCGCGAGGTGCGCCGGCAGATCAAGCTAGGCGTCGACTGGGTGAAGGTGCACGCGACGGGCCTCGTTCCGCGCCAGCGCGAGCAGGGCGAGATTCAAGTGTGGAGCGTCGAAGAGCTGCAGACCGTCGTCTCCGCGTCCCACGATCTCGGCGTGCCGGTGGTCGCGCACTGCCGTAACAGCTCGTCCACGCGCGACTGCGCCAGAGCCGGCGTCGATCTGATCCTGCACGCGACGTTCATGCAGGAGGACGCGCTCGAGGCCGTGATCGCGCGCAAAGTGCCGATCGTCCCGACGCTCACGTTCCAGGCAAACCTCGCGGATCACGGCGCGAAGGTGGGCAGCGACCCGATGCTGATGGACGTGTTCCGCCGCGAGATCGCCGGCAGCGCCGGCGCGCTGCGCCGCGCCTACGACGCGGGCGTGCCGCTGCTGTGCGGAAGCGAGAGCGGATTTTCCCTGACGCCGTACGGCCACTGGCACTGGCGCGAGCTGGAGGTGTTCGTGAAGCACCTCGGCCTCAGCTCGCTCGAAGCAATTCACTGCGCGACTGCGAACGGGGCGCTCGCGATGCGGAAGCCTGGGGAGGTGGGTGTCGTGAAGCCCGGCGCGTACGCGGACCTGATCGCGGTGGACGGCGACCCCAGCGCAAACGTCGCGGTGCTCGGCCAGCGCGAGAAGCTGCGCGGCGTGTGGAAAGGCGGGGTCGCGGTGGACCTCACGCAGCCGTGGCCGACGCGCGCGCCGATCTCGGGCGAGCGCGTGAGTCATTATTCGAAGCAGGTGCTGACGCGGGATGTGGCGGAGGGGTGAGAACGCGCGGCGCAATCACCAAGGGACTCGCTACGCGAAGGCGCGCGCGCATCGCGTTTCCCTTGTTGGGCGCGATGCCTGCGAGGTCCGTCGCTCCAACTCTGTTGGGCATCGCCATGGTCGTCTTCTTGTTGTTGGGCATCGACATCGAAAGCGGGGGCATCGTTTGCAGTTTCGGCGGCCCCGAGGAGCTCGAGGCGCTGCTAGCTCCATGACCCAAGTCGTCCTCTCCCGCTTCGAGGACGTTGAAGCCGCCTTCCGCCATCCCGCGTTGCGCCAAGCCCTCTACGACGAAGGCGCAGTCGTCACCGAGGGCGTCCTGCTCACGCTGCACGGCGAAGCGCACTTGCAGCGGCGTCGCCTCGAGTCGCGCGTGCTCAAGGCGGATGTGTTCCGCGAGTACGAGCGCGAGCTCGTGCCGCTCGCGATTGCGGATGTGCTCGCGTACTGCGTAGTGGGTGGGCGCGTGGACGCGGTGCAGTTCGGGCGGCGCGCTGCGTTTCACCTCACCGCTCGCGTCACGGGCATCGACGTCGCCCCTTCGCAGTACGACGACCTGCTGCGCCTCGTCACGAAATTCGGCGAGGGCGCGACGCTGGTGCACTCGACGCGCGACAAGGAGGTGGTGCGCGCCGAGGTGCGCGCCGCGCTCGCGGAGCTCGATGCGACGTTTCTGCTGGCATCGATCGCACGGCGTCGCGCGCTGCTCGCGCGCTTCGCAGCGGGCGAGATCGCCGAGCGCGAGCTGCCGCGCGACGTGCTCACGGTGCTGCTGCGCAATCAGGATCGCCTCGATCTCCCGCCTGACTTGTTACGGCGCGAGGTCGCGTTCTTCTTGCAGGCCGGCGCGCACTCCAGCTCGAACGCGCTCGCGCACTCGCTGCACGAGCTGTTCGAGTACGGGGAGCAGAAGCCCGCGGAGCTCGCGCGCGCTCGCACGGATCTCGTGTTCTTGCAGCGCTGCATTCACGAGGCGCTGCGGCTCCATCCCGCGAGCCCGGTCGCGTGGCGGCGCGCCCTGGAGCCATGCGAAGTTGCTGGCGTGAAGCTCACGCCGGACGTGCTGCTGGTCCTCGACCTCGACGCCGCGAACCGCGATGCGCGTGTGTTCGGCGCGGACGCGGCGCAGTTCGTGCCCGAGCGCGCGCTGCCGCCGGGCGTGCTGCCGTTCGGCGTCACGTTCGGTCCGGGGCTCCACGCGTGTATGGGCCGCGATCTCGCGGTCGGCACAGTGACGCGCGGCGAGGGCGAGCGCCTGCTCGGCAGCCTCACGCGGTTCGCGCACGCGCTGCTCGCACGCGGCGCGCGGCGCGACCCGGCGCAGCCTCCGGTGCAGGACGCGAACACCGCGCGCACGAACTGGGCGCGCTACCCGCTCGCGCTGGAGGAGTGCGGATGAAGTCGCGGGTCGTACCGGGCGCAGGCGCTGAGATCGGGCGTGCTCAGCGCGCCGTCTTCGTCAGCTCCGCGAGGCACACCGTCGCGGGGTTCTCGAGCCAGACGCGCTGGTCCGCGGGCATCTCGCCGCGCGCCACGCTGCGGTTCATCACGCGCACGACGATCGCGCAGTAGCGCGCAGCGGCGAGCACCTCGTAGTAGTGCGTGTCGCCCAACGAGATTCCCGCGCACATCTCGTAGTGCGCGCGCTGCTCGTCGCGCGTCGGCTCGCCCGCGAGGCGGGGGACACCGCCCATGGCTTCGTGGCTCCAGCGGTCGAACATCAACCACCAGCCGAGATCGAAGGCGCGCGGCGCGATCGCGACGTTCTCGAAGTCGGTCGCGCACACGCAGCGGAAATCGCGCCAGATCATGTTGCCGAGGCGCGAGTCGCCCCAGGAGAGCACGAGCTCCTCCTCGCGCTCGCGCGGCAGGTTCGCGTGCAGCCAGGCGAACGCTTCACTCATCAGGGGATGCTGGCGGCCCGCGAGCTCGTGCTCCGCGTACTCGCGCCAGAGCGAGAGCTGGCGCTCGCTGCCCGGTCGAATCCCAGGCGGCGTGAGCCAGCCGAAGCCGGCGGCGCGCCAATCGAGCGCGTGCACTTCAGCGAGCACGCGCAGCCCGTCTTCGACGAGACGGCGTCGCTCTTCGGGCTTTGCTTCCGCGAAGAATCCGGCCGCTGCGTAAGGGGGCATGACGCCGGGCACGACGCCATCCACGAAGCCCATCACGAAGTAAGGCGCGCCGATCACGCTGGCATCGCGCTCGAAGCCGATCAGCGGCGCGAGCGGCACCCGCGAATGCTCTGCCAGCGCGGCCATCGTGCGCCACTGAATCTCGATCTCGACGACGAGGCCAGGCGCCTGCACCGGGTACACCGCGGGCTCCGGCATCTCGCGGCGCAGCACGTAGCGCTCTGACCGCTCCGTTCCACCGCGCCGCACCTGCGCTTCGAGCACGATCGTCTCGGCCGAATAACCGCCCGAGAGCCGCCGCAGCGCGCCGAGTCGCACGGCCTCCGCACCGGGTAACCGCGCTGCGAGCCAGCGCTCCAGGTTCGCGCTGCCGCGCGCATCGATGCTCGTTTCGGCCAAAGTCGCCTCCAGTGCTGCGAAACTTTCGCGCCCGGTCGCGCGCCTGGCGGCGTAGCTTATGCGAGCGTCGTCACAGATTGCCCCCGCCGAAGCGCGCGACCTTGCGCCGCCAAACTCGTTTCAACCTCGAACTCGGTCCTCGATGTCGATCGCCTACCGCACACTCTCGGGAATCGTCGGCGTCGCGCTCACGGCGCTCGGCTTCGTGCTGTTCGCGAGCTTTTTCGCCTACCAGCGCCCCGGCAGCGAGGCGCCGCTACCCGGCGGCCCGCATGCGCACTATTTCGCCGCGACCGCGGGCTGCGCGTTGATCGCGTGGGGCGGTGCGCTCGCGGCCGGTGCGATCCGCGGCGACCTCTCGCGCTCGCTCGGCACCGCCAGCGCATTCGCGCTCGTGCTGCTGGCGCTAATGCGCATGCTCGCGTGGTTCAGCGGCGACTATTACGCCGTCGCGGGCGACCTCCCGCGCGTCGAAGCGGGCGTGTTCCTGCTCGCGGCCCTCGGCTTCGTCTGGCTCCGCCCGCGCAACACCGAACGCAAGATCTGGTCATGATGCGCTGGCTCGCGAGCGCCGCGATCGCGCTGCTGTTCGCGCTGAACGCGTTCATGCCGTACACGGCGCTCGGGCGGCGCGGCAACGAGGCGAGCGTGCGCACCCACGTCGCGGCGGCCTCGCGGCTCGTCGGCCAGGCGCTGCCTGCACTCGCGTTCGAAGACGGCGCCGGCCGCGCCGTGCGGCTCGGCGATCTGCTCGATCGGCCGATCTTGTTGGTGTTCGAACGCAGCGTGGATTGGTGACCTTTCACCAAGGCGCGGCTCGTGGAGCTGCGGAATGCACTGGCGAGCGAGCCTGAACTGCAGATCGTGTGGGTGATGGCGAAAGGCCAGTACAACGCGCGCTCGGACCGCTTCATCGACGAATACGGCCTGCGGGGACGCATCCACTTCTGGCGCGATCCGGACTCGCGCGCGATCGATGCGCTCGGGCTGCGACGCCCGAATGCTGAGCCGATCGAGGCGGGCGTACCGCATCCGACCACTTTGTTATTGGACGAGCACGGCGTCGTGCGCTTCGTGGACGTGCGCGAGGATTATCGGCTGTGGCTCGACCCCGAAACCGTGCGCGAGGCGCTCGCAAAGCTGCGCGCTATGCCCGAGCCGCCGCCGCGTTGATGCCGCGCGTGTCGAGCACGCGCTGCGTCGAGCCCGCGAACGCGGTGTGCAGCATCGCCTTCCCGATGCCCTCGGTCGTGGCGACCTGATCCGGCGCGACCGAGCGCAGCAGCGTCGCGACCGGACCGAGCAGCGTGTAGAGCGCGCGGTACGTCGCTGTGCGCGAGGTGATCCCGTGCAGCGGCTGCACGATGCCCGGCCGGAAGATCGTCACCTCGGCGAACGGCAGTGCGAGCACTGCATTCTCCGCGCGCCCCTTCACGCGCGCCCACATCACGCGGCTCGTCTCGGAGCTGTCTGCGCCCCTGCCCGAGACGAAGCACCACTTCATGCGCGGGTTCGCACGCAGCAGCGCGTTCGCTGCGGCGAGCGTGAGATCGACCGTGACGCGCGTGTAGTCCACCTCGCTCATCCCCGCGGACGTGACGCCGAGGCACCAGAAGCACGCGTCGTAGCCTGCGAGGCGATCCGCGATCGCGGAGTAGTCGAAGAGGTCCGGCAGGACGAGCGACGCGAGCTTTGCGTGCTGCTCGGCCGGCGCGGCGCGCCCGATCGCGAGCACGTGCGTCACGCGTTCATCGAGCAGGCATTCCCGTAACACCCCGCGACCGATCATCCCGGTCGCGCCGAACAGGATCACGCGCATCGCTACCTCGGCGTCGCGGTCGCAGCCTCGAACAGCTTCTTCGCCGCCGAGTAGTCCGCCTTGCCGTTCGAGGCCCGCGGCACCTTGGCCACGATCACCAGCTCCTTAGGCAGCTTGTACGACGACAGCCGCCGCTTGGCGTCGGCGATCACGTCGTCCACGGAAACCGACGCGGAGGCGGAGAACGAGGCCACGCCCACCACGCGATTGCCGAAGCGCTCGTCGGGGACACCGAACACGAGCGCGTCCTCGATGGCGGCGTGCTTCTTGAGCGCTTCCTCCACCTCTTCGGGGAACACCTTCTCGCCGCCGGTGTTGATGCAGTTCGAGCCGCGGCCGAGCAGCGTGATCGTGCCGTCGGCTTCCACCGTCGCCATGTCGCCGGGGAACGAGTACCGCGTGCCGTTCACCTCGCGGAACGTACGCGCCGACTTCTCAGGGTCCTTGTAGTAGGCGATCGGCACCATGCCGCCGTTCGCGATCATGCCGATCTCGCCGCTGCCCGGCTTCACCTCGCTGCCGTCCTCCTTGAACACCTTGGTGGTCGGGTTCAAGCGGAACTTCGCGGTCTCGGCGGTCGCGCCCTGCTTCGCGAAGGACATGCCCATGCCGCCCTCGGTCGAGCCGAGCACGTCGGCGATCGTGAGGCCGGGCAGCTGCTTCGTCAGCGCCTGCTTCACCTCGAGCGAGAACATCGCGCCGCTCGACACCAGCAGCGCGAGGCACGAGGCGTCCCAGCGCGCGGGATTCTCCTCGAGCGCGCGCAGCATCGGCTTCGCGAACGCGTCGCCCACCACGACCAGCAGGTTCACGCGATGGCGCGCGACCACGTCCCACAGCTCGTGCGGATCGAGCCCGCGCTTCTCGAGCAGCACGGCGGTTCCGCCTAACATGTGCGGCACCATCATGCCGAGCCAGCAGCCGGTGCCGTGCATCAGCGGCGGGCCGGACATGCTGACGGTCGCCTTGCCCGCGGCGCGCAGCTCCTGCGCGAGCGCCGGCAGGCCCGCGATGTCGCGCACCGGGGGCAGGCCGACCATCTGCGGGTAGGTCTTCAGGAAGAACTCGGTGAAGCCCGACAGCGGGTACATCACGCCCTTCGGCATGCCCGTCGTGCCGCCGGTGTAGAACATGTAGACCTCGTCGCCGCGCGGCGTGATGCGCGCCGCCGGCGAGACGCTCCGCTGCAGCGCGTCGTACGCGACCGCGCGCGCAACTTCTTGCGCGCCGTCCGGCGGCGCGCCGTCGTCCACCGCCACGAGCAGCTTCAGCTTCGGCATGCGCGGCGCCACGCGCGCCACGCGGTCGCCGAGCGAGCTGTGGAAGACGAGCGCCTCGCAGTCCGCGTTGTCGAGCAAGTAGGCGAGCTCGTCCTCGAGGTACCGGTAGTTCACGTTCACCGGGATGCCGCGCATCTTCAGCGCGGCGAAGTTCGTCTCGCAGTACTCGGGCGAGTTGTAGAGGTACATGCCCACCTTCGAGTGGGCGGCGAGGCCGGCGTCGAGGAAAGCCTGCGCGAGGCGAGCGGCGCGCGTCTCGTATTCGCGCCAGCTGAACGAGCGCGCGCCTTGAATTACGGCCGGCGCATCGGGCGTCGCGTCGGCCACCTGCTCCCAGAGAAAGCTGAAATGGGTGTGCATGAGGGGTGGAACCTTGCCATACCGCGACTTCGAGTCAGCGCAGAAAGTGCTGGCGATCACGAATTCGGGCCGGTAGAACCGCTGGGCTTCAGGTGGCTGGAGAGCGCCGATTCGAGCGCGCCTCTCCTCCGCCCGGCAAAAGGGGACACCATGACGAAGAACCATTGGGTTCGATTGCTGCTCGCCGCGCCGCTCGCGGCCACCTTCTCGTTGCCGCTCGCGGCCTCGGCCCAGGACGCGCCGGCGGCGGCACCCGCGCCGCCGGTCGTCGAAGCGGACGACTTCGACGAAGAGATCATCGTGACCTCGCGCAAGCGCGAGGAGAGCGTGCAGGACGTGCCCTTCGCGGTCAGCGCGAAGACCGGCGACGACCTACGCGAGGCGGGCTCGGGCAACCTCGAGGACATCGCGCGCATCGTGCCGAGCCTGTCGGTGCAGAACCTAGGGCCGGGCCAGAGCCAGGTCGCCATGCGCGGCATCTCGGCCGGCCAGATCGCGCGCGATCTGCCCGGCGTCAAAGAGCAAGTCGGCATGTACCTCGACGAGTCCGTCATGTCGCTCTCGCTCTTCACGCCAGACCTCGACCTGTTC
>JANNKN010000805.1:0-2395 GCA_031396315.1 Deltaproteobacteria bacterium | reverse complement strand
CCACCGCTCGCTGCCGGTCGTGTTTCCCGTGCATCCGCGCACGCGCGCCGCGATCGAGCAGAAGCTCGGGGGGCGCGCGCCACGGCTGATGGCGACCGAGCCGCTCGGCTACCTCGACTTCCTCGCACTGATGGCCGACGCGCGCTTCGTGCTGACGGACTCGGGCGGCGTGCAGGAGGAGAAGACCGCGCTCGGCGTCCCGTGCCTCACGATGCGCGAGAACACCGAGCGGCCGATCACGGTGAGCGAAGGCACCAACACGCTCGCCGGCACCGATCCCCGCGTGATTCGCAGCGAGGTCCGGAAGCTGCTGGCGGGCGAGACCAAGCGAGGCCGCGTGCCGAGCCTCTGGGATGGGCACGCCGCGGAGCGAACCGTCAAGGTGCTCGCGAGCGAGCTGGAGCGCGCATGAGCGACACACCGACGACATTCCTCACACGCCTGCGCGCCGGCTGGCTCGAGATCGCCGCGGCGTTCGCAGAGGTTCAGACCTTGATCATCTTGGTGGTCGCGTACGTCGTCGCGATCGGACCCATCGCGCTGTTCATGAGCGCCGCGCGGCAAGATCTCCTCCAGAAGCGCGTGCTCCGCGTCGCAGGCAGCGCCTGGAACCCCGCCGATAGCGTCACGAGCCCCGACCTCGAACGCGCGAAGCGCCTGTTCTGAAGGGGATGCCGTGAAGATCCTCGGACTCTCTTGCTTCTATCACGACGCCGCGGCGGCACTGCTCGTCGACGGCCAGCTCGCCGCCGCCGCGCACGAAGAGCGCTTCACGCGCAAGCGCCACGACGAGGCCGTGCCCGCGCGCGCGGTGCAGTACTGCCTCGAGCAGACGGGGCTACGGCTCGCGGACCTCGACTACGTCGTCTTCTACGACAAGCCGCTGCTGAAGTTCGAGCGCATCCTGACCACTTATTTGGCGACGTTCCCGCGCTCGCTGCCCTCGTTCACGAAGGCGATCCCCGTCTGGCTGAAGGAGAAGCTGCTCGTGCCGAAGGCGCTGAAGAGCGCGCTCGGCTACGAGGGCGAGATTCTGTTCGCCGAGCACCACCAGAGCCATGCGGCGTCGGCGTTTTATCCGTCGCCGTTCGAAGAGGCCGCGATCCTCACGCTCGACGGCGTCGGCGAATGGGCGACCTCGACCTCCGGCGTCGGGCGCGGCAACTCGATGGAGCTGCTGCACGAGATTCGCTTCCCGCACTCGCTCGGCTTGCTCTACAGCGCGTTCACTTATTACTTGGGCTTCAAGGTCAACAGCGCCGAGTACAAAGTGATGGGCGCGGCGCCCTACGGGCAACCGAAGTACGTGGACCTGATCAAGCGCCACTTCATCGACGTGCGCGAGGACGGCTCCTTCAAGCTCGACATGCGGCACTTCGCATTCGATTACGGCCTCACCATGACGAACAAGCGCTTCGAAGAGGCGATGGGCCGACCGCGGCGCGATCCCGAATCGAAGATGGAAGATTTCCACTGGGACGTGGCGGCCAGCATCCAGAAAGTCACCGAGCAGGTCGTGCTGTTGATGGCGCGCGACCTGCGCAAGAAAACCGGCATGAAGAACGTCGTGCTCGCGGGCGGCGTCGCGCTCAACTGCGTGGCGAACGGCGAGCTGATGCGCAGCGGCGTGTTCGACGACGTCTGGATCCAGCCCGCCGCGGGCGACGCCGGCGGTGCGCTCGGCGCGGCGTTGTTCGCGGAGCACGCGGTGCTGAAGCGCCCGCGCAAATTCCGCATGGAGCACGCGTTCTGGGGTCCCGGCTTCAGCGACGAGGCAATCTGCAAATTTCTCGCGACACGCGGGGCGCCGTACGAGACGTACTCACGCGCAGGCATGCTGCAGGAGGCCGCGCGCGTGCTCGACGAGGAGCAAGCCGTGATCGGCTGGTTCCAGGGACGAATGGAGTGGGGCCCGCGCTCGCTCGGCGCGCGCTCGATCCTCGCCGATTCGCGCAATCGCGAGAACTGGCAGCGCGTGAACCTGAAGATCAAGTTCCGCGAGAGCTTCCGGCCGTTCGCGCCGGCCTGCCTCGCCGAGAAGGCCTCCGACTGGTTCGACATCGACCGCGAGAGCCCCTACATGCTGCTCGTGTGCCCCGTGAAACAGCTCGAGCCTTATCAGGTGGAGACGTCGTCGGGCCCGGTTACGCGCTACACGAGCCCCCTCGCGGGCGTCACGCACGTGGACGGCTCGGCACGCCTGCAGACCGTGCGCGAAGACCAGCACGCCGAGTTCTACGGATTGCTGAAGGCGTTCGACCAGCGCACGGGCTGCCCGGTGCTGATCAACACGAGCTTCAACGTTCGCGGTGAGCCGATCGTGTGCACGCCCGAAGACGCGTACCTCTGCTTCATGCGCACGAACATGGACGTGCTCGTGATGGGCAATCAGATT
>JANNKN010000075.1:0-1274 GCA_031396315.1 Deltaproteobacteria bacterium | reverse complement strand
GTGCAGCGATCCGCAGCTCGTCGCGAAGGGTTATCAGGGCGGCGTGCCGATGGGCGGCGACCTGGCCGCGAAGCCGCGCGCGGCGAAGGCCCCGACGTTCGTGGTGAACGCGTTGCAGGATGCCGGCGCGCCGGGTCGCGCGGGCACTCCGCTCCAGCGCGTGCAGATCGTGAAGGGCTGGGTAGATACTCAGGGCGACGTGCATGAGCGGGTGGTCGACGTCGCGGGCGGGCCGAACGATGCGAGCGTCGATCTAGCGACCTGCGAGCCGCGCGGCGAAGGGCACAAGCAGCTCTGCAGCGTTTGGAGCGACCCGAGCTTCGACGCGAAGCAGCGCGCGTTCTACTACGCCCGCGTGCTCGAGAACCCGACCTGTCGTTGGAGCCAGCACGTGTGCGCCGCAAACAAGGTCGACTGCAGCGACCCGAGCCACGTACCGCCCGGCCTCGCGGCGTGCTGCTCGCCGGAGCAAGCGCCGACGCTTCAAGAACGCGCCTGGACCAGCCCGATCTGGTATTCGCCGGCGAAGTGAGCGGGCGGTGAGCGCCCGACGTTCCCTGCGAGGGAATGGCGAGCATTCCTCCTTGGGTCAAATTCACTCCTCGCGCGCGGGGGTGAACGCATGACGAGCGACTCGGCCCTGTCTCCGTTCGGCCGCCTGCTGCGGCGCTGGCGCGGCGTGCGCGGCGTGAGTCAACTCGCACTCGCGACCGGCGCCGGCACCTCGACGCGCCACCTCTCTTTCCTCGAGACGGGCCGCGCGCAACCGAGCCGCGAGATGGTGCTGCGCCTCGCGCACGCGCTCGACGTGCCGCTGCGCGAGCGCAATGCGCTGCTCGGCGCGGCCGGTTTCGCTGCGATCTACCGCGAGAGTGGACTGGATGCACCGGGCATGCGCGCGCTCGTGCGCATGATCGAGTTCACGCTCGCGCGCTTCGAGCCGTTCCCCGCATTCCTGCTCGATCGCTGCTTCCGCGTGTTGCGCGCGAATGGCGCCGCGCTGAAGGCGCTCGGAGGCTTCGCGAGCGCCGCACCCGTTTGGCGCGAGAAGCCACTCAACTTGTTACGGATCACGCTGCATCCGGACGGCTTGCGCCCGCACATCGTGAACTTCGCGGAGGTGGCGGCATCGATGCTCGCGCGCCTCGAGCGCGCGGTCGCGGCCGGCGGAGACGACCCCGAGCTCGCGGCGCTCGAACGCGAGCTGCGCGAGCTGCCGGGGCTGCCCACGACGAGCGAGCTGCCCGTCGCAATCGAGCCCGTCATGCCGCTGC
>JANNKN010000073.1:0-4787 GCA_031396315.1 Deltaproteobacteria bacterium | reverse complement strand
GACGAGCGTGCGGCTCGAGCAGCTCGGCACGTAGAAGAAGTGTTTGCCCGCGTGCTCCGCGAGCACGACCTTCTCGACGACGCGGCGAATCACGTAGAGCTTGCGCTCGAACTCGTCGCGATCGCTCGCGGCGGCGCCCTGCGCTTCGATGAACAGCTGGCGCACGCGCGGAGCCGCGGCGCGCGCGAGACGACCGATCGTGTCGGGGCGCGAGGGCACTTCGCGCCAGCCGAGCGTGCGCTGGCCCTCCGCAGCCACCGTTTGCTCGAAGAGTTCAGCCTGTCGCGCGGCGGCAGCCGCGTCGCGCGAGGCAAACACCATCGCCACCGCGTACTTGCCGGGCGCGGGTAATTCGAGGCTTTGCTTGGCGAGCTCCCGGCGCAGGAACGCGTCGGGGATCTGCACCAACAAGCCGGCGCCGTCGCCCGAATCGGGATCGCAGCCGCACGCGCCGCGGTGCTCGAGGTTCTCGAGCACCCGAATGCCCTTCTCTACGACGCCGTGCGACTTCTCACCGCGAATGTTCGCGACGAAACCCACGCCACACGCGTCGCGCTCGAACGCGGGGTCGTAGAGACCTTGCTTGGGCCAATAACTCTGGGCGAGTTCGCTCATCGAGTCAGGTCCGAGTTGTTGGGGAGTTCGGGCGCATTCTGAGAAGTGACGCTCGGTCGGGTTCGGTCGCCCGGCACACTTCTGCGCGCGCTCGCACGACGAGCGCTTTACAGGGGGTGTCGAACTCGCGGACCAGATCGGCGGATCGTCCGAGGGCTCACGGAAGTCCGCGAGAGTCCTCGGCTTTTCCAGCTTCGCATCGTATGCGAACGAAAAAAAGGCGTCAACGGATTGGGGCGCTTTCGAGAAGCTTGCGCAGCCGCGCCGGGTGATTCGTGAACAAGCCGTCGACTCCGAGCTCGAGCATCCGGCGCATTTGCGGCTCGGGGTCCACGGTGAACACGTAGACGGCGAGGCCTTCCGCATGCGCGGCGCTCACCAGCTGGGCAGTCACCAGCGCGAGTTCGGGATTCAACGCCTCGGCGCGCAGGGTATGCGCTCGTTTTGCCCAGTCGTGCTGGGAGTGGCGCGAAATCAGCAAGGCGACCCGCGCGCTCGCGGACTGAGTGCGCAGCTCGCCCAGCACGTCGTCGTAGAACGAAGAGAAGAGCGTTTGCGCAAGAAGGCCGCGGCTCTCGACCGCGGCGAGGGCCTCCGCTTCGAGGCCGGCGTAGGCGCCGCGGGTTCCTACTTTCAGCTCGAGATTCAGAGGGATCTGCGGCCCGAACTCGTCGAGCACCTCGTGCAGCAGCGGCACGCGCTCGCCGCCGCCCGCGTCGAGCGCTCGCACTTGCGCAATCGTCGCATCCGCAATCTCACCGCGACCCCCGAGATGCTCGAGCGAAGCGTCGTGTGTGATCGGGATCGCTCCGTCGCGTGTGCGGTGCAGATCGATCTCGATCATGTCGGCGCGCTGCGCGATTGCCAGGCGATACGCCGGGAGCGTGTTCTCAGGGCGTTCGCCGGACGACCCGCGATGTGCAATCACCTTCATCGTTCCGTCCTCCGTTCCACTTCGCGGAACACCCGCCGCGCGAGCTTCATTGCTCCCACCCGCGCGATCGCTCCACCGCGCGTTTCCAGCCGGCATAGAGCGCGTCGCGTCGGTCGCGGCTGAACTGCGGCTCGAAGGTGCGAGCGCCATTCGCGGTCGCGGCTTCGAGGGCGCTGCGATCGCGCCAGAATCCGACGGCGAGGCCGGCGAGCGCGGCGGCCCCGAGCGCAGTCACCTCGAGCACCGGCGGGCGGCGTACGGGCACGCCGAGCACATCCGCTTGGAACTGCATCAGCCAGTCATTCTGGCAGGCGCCGCCGTCGACGCGCAGGGTCTCGAGCGCGAGGCCGGCATCTCCGGCGAAGCAGTCGACCACGTCGCGGCTCTGATACGCGATCGATTCGAGCGTCGCGCGAATCAGGTGCGCGCGCGTCGTGCCGCGTGTGATGCCGAGGATCGCGCCCCGCGCGCGCTCGTCCCAGTACGGCGCGCCGAGCCCGACGAACGCGGGCACCAGGTAGACCCCGCCGGTATCCGGCACCGAGCGCGCCGCCGCCTCGCTGTCCGCCGCGCTCGAGACGAGCCCGAGCCCGTCGCGCAGCCACTGCACCGCGGCGCCCGCGACGAAGATGCTGCCCTCGAGCGCGTACTCGACTCGCCCGCCGAGGCTCCAGGCGATCGTCGTAATGAGTCCGCTCTTCGAGAGCGGCGCCTCACGGCCGGTGTTCATCAACAGAAAGCAGCCCGTGCCATACGTGTTCTTCGCGCGGCCGGGCGTGAAGCAGCCCTGGCCGAACAGCGCGGCCTGCTGATCGCCCGCGGCACCCGCGATCGGGATCGCAGCGCCGAGCCACGAGGCGTCGGCCTCTCCGAATGCGCCGCTCGAATCGCGCACTTCGGGCAGCAGCGCGTGCGGGATGCGCAGCTCGCGCAGCAGCCCCTCATCCCAGCCGCGCGTGTGGATGTCGAAAATCATCGTGCGCGAGGCGTTGCTCGGCTCGGTCGCGTGCACGCGCCCGCGCGTGAGCTTCCAGATCAGCCAGCTGTCGATCGTGCCGAACGCGAGCTCGCCGCGTTCCGCGCGCGCCTGAGCGCCCGGCACCGCGTCGAGGATGAAGCGCACCTTCGTCGCGCTGAAGTAGGCGTCGATCACGAGGCCGGTCTTGCGCCGCACTTCATCGGCGAGCCCGCGCGACCGTAATTCCTCGCAGATCGGCGCCGTTTGGCGCGACTGCCAGACGATCGCACGATGAATCGGCTCGCCGCTCGCACGGTCCCACACCACGGTCGTCTCGCGCTGATTCGTAATGCCGAGCGCCGCCACATCGCTCGCGCTCGCATGAGCTCGCGCGAGCGCGCCGCGCGCCGCACGCAACTGCGTCTCCCAGATCTCTGCGGCGTCGTGCTCGACCCAGCCCGGTTTCGGGAAGTGTTGCGTGAACTCGTGCTGCTCGAGGGCGACGATCCCGCCGCGCTCGTCGAACAGAATGGCGCGAGAAGAGGTCGTGCCTTGATCGAGCGCCATCACGTATCGCGGCATGCCCTGCTCCTCCCGATGCACGGTTCGTCTGGGCTCGCGGCTAGGCGTCGCTTGCCCCGAACAGCGCGTCCACGAATTCGTCGGCCGAGAAATCGCGCAGATCCTCGACGCTCTCGCCCACGCCGACGTACTTCACGGGAATCCCGAACTCGTCGGCGAGCCCGATGATGACGCCGCCCTTCGCGGTGCCGTCGAGCTTCGTCAGCACGATGCCCGTGACGCCAGCGGCTTGCGTGAACTCGCGCGCCTGAGAGATCGCGTTTTGGCCGGTGTTCGAGTCGAGCACGAGCAGCGTCTCGTGGGGCGCGCCCGGGCACTCGCGGCCGACGATTCGCACGATCTTGCCGAGCTCTTGCATCAGCGGCTGCTTCGTCTGGAGGCGGCCCGCAGTATCGACGATCGCGACGTCTACGCCGCGCGCGACGGCCGCTTTCACCGTGTCGAACGCCACCGCTGCCGGATCGCCCCCGTCGGGGCCAGAGATCACTTCGCAGCCCGCGCGTTGCCCCCACGCCTCGAGCTGCTCGCGTGCCGCGGCACGAAAGGTGTCGCCCGCACCTAACAGCACCGTCTTGCCAGCGGCGCGATAGCGCGCGGCGAGCTTGCCGATCGTCGTGGTCTTGCCGCTGCCATTCACGCCGAGCACGACGATCACGTGCGGCTTGCCGAGCGTCGCGAGCGGCACGCCACTCGGCTCTACCTTGCGCAGCTTTTCCGCGATCGCGCCGCGCAGTGCGGCGCGCACCTGCGCCGCGTTCCCGCCCGCCGCCTCCTTCTTCACGCGCGCGAGCAAGTCCTCCGCCGTCTTCACGCCGAGGTCCGCAGTGAAGAGCAGCGTCTCGAGCTCGCCCTCGAGCTCCGCATCGAGCGTGCGCGCACCGATCAGCTGCAGCGCGCGGCCGACCAGCGCGGCCTGCGTGCGCGCGAGCCGGTCGCGCAGCGAAACGCGCGCGAGCGGCGGCGCGCTGGCAATGGGCGGAGGCGCGAGCTCCTCGCGTGCCTGCGCGATCTCGACGTGCGGCGCGGCTGCCTCGAGGCGGCCCGGTTGTTGGGGAGCAGCCGCCTGCGGGCGCTTCCGCAGGCGCGCGAATCCGAGCGCTGCGAGCGCAGTCAGGGCGAGCGCGAGCGCTGCGAAGCCGGCGTCGCCGAGCGCCGCACGGAGAGCATCGAGGAGCCCGGGATCCGCCATGGGCGCGCGACGATAGCGGCAGCAGCCGCGCAGGCGCGGCGCAGCGCGTTAGGCTGCCGCCCGAAATCTGGAGGTCCGTATGCCGAGATCCTTCGCCGCGATCGCACTCACACTTCTCGTGGCCTCGGCCGGCGCTGCAAAAGACGATCTTGCGCTCGAGCCGCCGCCGGCCGGGAAAGCCGTCGTCTACATCGGCCGGGTGAACACGTTCGTCGGCGGAGGACGGCCTTTCCATTTCTTCGAGGGCGAGAACTACCTCGCGCGGGTGAAGGGCAGGAACTACGTCCGCTACGTCTGCGATCCGGGCGAGAAGGTGTTCTGGGCCTCCGCGGAGAACCGCAGCTTCGTGAAGGCGAAGCTCGAGGCGGGCCACAGCTACGCGCTCGAAGCCAAGCTCCAGACCGGAACTTGGAGCGCGCGGGTCGAGCTGATCCCGATCACGCGCGAGAGCAAGGTCTGGGAGACGTTCGGCGAGATGCTCGCAGAGAAGAAGGCCGAGGAGATCGACG
>JANNKN010000058.1:0-1350 GCA_031396315.1 Deltaproteobacteria bacterium | reverse complement strand
CGCCAGTGCGGCCGGCGCGCTCCCCGAGGTCGTCGGTCCCGACGGACACGCGGGACGCCTCGTCGCGTCGCGCGAGCCCGCGGCGATGGCCGAGGCGATCTCCGATGTGCTGGCGGATCCGGCGCGCTGCCGGCAGATGGGTGCGAACGCGCGCGCCCGCGTCCAGAGCGTGTTCCAGTGGTCGGACGCGGCGGCGCAGCTCGCCGTCGTGTTCGAGGAGGCGATCCGTGCTGCTCACGGTCGATCTCGGGCAGCTCGGGGTTAGCCCGGGCGACCGCCTCCTCGACGTTGGCTGCGGCGAGGGACGGCACTGCTTCGGCGCGCTCGAGCGCGGCGCGCGCGTGGTCGGCCTCGATCTCGACCTCGACTCGCTGAAGAAGGCGATGGGGCCGCTGCGCTATCGCGCCGGTCAGAAAAAATCCTTCGGAGCGATGCTGCAGGGCGATGCCTTTCGGCTGCCATTCCGCGACGGCAGCTTCGACCGCGTGATCTGTGCGGAGGTGATGGAGCACGTGCACGACTACCCCGCCGCTGCACGCGAGCTCGCCCGCGTCACGAAGCGGGGTGGGCGCATCGCCGTCACGATCCCGACCGCGACGAGCGAGCTGCTCTATCTGCGGCTCGGTGACGACTACTTCGAGAGCCCGGGCGGCCACATCCGCATCTTCACGCCGCGCGATCTCGCGAAAGCCTTGGGCGCTGCGGGCTTGCGCACGGAGGGCTGTAGCTTCGCCCACGGTCTGCACACGCCGTATTGGGCGCTGCGCTCGATCGCGGGGCTGCCGCGCGCCGACGAGAGCCGGCTGGTGCGCGCGTACCGGCTAGGCCTGATTCGCGCGACCGCCTCGCGCTTCGCCGACAAGCTCGAGAAGCACGTGCTCAACTACATCTGCCCGAAGAGCGTGATCCTGTACGCGGAGAAGCCGGCTTAGTGCGCGCCGAGCGCGCCCGCGCCGCATGAGCCGCCCGCTCCGCATCTGCTTCGTCTGCTACCGCGGCAACATGCAGTCGGGCGGCCAGGGCATCTACCTCTGGTTCCTCGCGCGCGAGCTGACCCGGCTCGGCCACCTTGTCGACGTGCTCGTCGGCCCGCCGTACCCCGACGCGATGCCGTTCGCGCGCGACGTCGCGCAGCTCCCGAACGAGCGCTTCTGGGGCAAATGGTTCTTCCGCGACTGGAAGAATCTGCTGCCGAAGCCGAACCCGCTGCGCGTGTTCGAGCCGCTCAACTTCTTCGAGTTCGGCGCGTCGGCGATCGGCTTCTTGCCCGAACCGTTCGCATTCAGCGTGCGCGCCTTTCGCGAGCTGGCCGCGCGGCTGCGCGCCGGAGGCCGCTATGACCTCGTGCAC
>JANNKN010000836.1:0-5466 GCA_031396315.1 Deltaproteobacteria bacterium | reverse complement strand
TGTTGTTGATTCCTTCCGTCGCGGGTGGGCTCTATCTCGGCCCGACCTTCGCGATGACGCAGGCGATCGTGCCGCCGCGCATGCGCGCGCAGGCGGCGGCGGTGCTGCTGCTGATCCTGAACCTGATCGGCCTGGGGCTCGGACCGCAGTTCGTCGGGATCCTGTCCGACCTGCTGAAGCCCAGCTTTGGCATCGAATCCGTGCGTTACGCGCTGCTCTACACGATCGTGATCGGTGCCGCGTGGTCCTCGATCCATTATTGGTTCGCGTCGAAGACGCTCGGCCGCGACCTCGAGGCGCAGCGAGCGATCGCGTGATTCAGGCCGGCCGGAAGTGCACGACCGTGCCGCCCTCGACGTCCTCGTACGCCGCTTCGAGGCGCATGCCGACGTGCACCTTCTCGACGTCGCAGTCGACGAGGCGCGCCGTGCAGCGCGGGCCCTCATCGAGCTCGACGATCGCGATCGCGTAGGGCACGAGCTTCGCGAGCGCGGGCACGTGGCCGGCGCGGTCGACGGTGAACGAGTAGACCGCGCCCCGGCCGCTCGCGGTCTCCCAGGCCCAGTCGTCGCCGAGGCACTTCGGGCAGCGGCTGCGCGGATAGAAGAAGAAGCCGTCGCGCGGGCAGCGCTGCATCGCGAAGCGCCGCTCGCGCGCCGCGTCGAAATGCGGCTTCGTGGTGGCGTTGACGAGCGGAAGCGGGCGGCCCGCGGAGTCGTGTCGAGTCCCCATCTCGTTCAAGCTCCCTGCAGGATCAGGGCGACCTGCTCGGCCATCATGCCGCCGGTGCCGTTGGCGTAAGCGAGGTCGCACTTCGCGAGCTGCCGGCCGGTTGCGCGGCCCTGCAGCTGGCGAACCGCTTCGGTCAGGTGCGAGAGCCCGCCCGCGGTGCCGGCTTGGCCCGCACCGAGCTGACCGCCGTGGGTGTTGAGCGGGAAGTCGCCGTCCCAGCGCAGCGAGTGCTCGGAGACGAAGCGCTCGCCTTCGCCTTTCCCGCAGAAGCCCGCGTTCTCGAGCGTGACGAGCACGGTGATCGTGAAGCAGTCGTAGGGTTGTACGACGTCGATCGCCGCGTGCGAGACGCCGGCCATGCGGAATGCGCGTTCGGCGGCGACTCGGATCGGGTTGTCGAGCAGATCCGGCGCGTAGCTGATGCTTTTGTGGGTGAGGTGCTCGCCGAAGCCCGCGACGAACACCGGCCGGTGCCGCGCGCGCGCCGCGCGCTCGGGCGTCGTGACCACCAGCGCGCCGCCGCCGAAGCAAGGCATCACGATCTCGAGCAGCTTCAGCGGATCGGCGACGCGCCGCGACTTCATCACGTCGTCGATCGTGATCGGCTTGCCGTAGAAGATCGCGTCGGGGTTGAACTGCGCGTTGTAACGCGCGTCCGCTGCGATCTTCGCGAGCGTCTCCTCGCGCAGCCCGTAACGCGCCATGTAGCGCTGCGCGACCATCGCGAAGCTCGGCGTCGCGGCGACGAGGCCAGCCGGAATCTCGAACGCGCCTTGCGGCGATCCCCACGCATCGCCGCCCAAATAGATGGGGAAATCCATCTTGCCGCGCGTCGCGCCGTCCGGGCGCGGCGGTGGCACGCTCGGACACAGCACGAGCACCGTCTCGCACGCGCCGACTTCGATCGCGGCAGCGGCGCGCCACAACATCCCGGCGCTGGTTGCACCGCCGAGATCCACCGTCTCCGCGAAGTTCGCGCGAATCCCGAGATACTCGGCCGCCGCGCTCGGCCCGAACAGCGGCGATTCATAGATGCCGCCGATGCAAAGCCCGTCGACTTCACCCTTCTCGATGCCCGCGTCCGCGAGCGCGAGCGCCGCGAGCTCCGCGCACGCCTCCAAAGAGAACATCGGCCGAGGCCAGACGCGCTCCGGCTTCCACTCGGCGAGGCCTGCGACCGCTGCAGCGTGCTTCGCCATCTCTTCTACTCCGTTCAACCGGCGTGCCCTGCTGGCCTCGCCTCGTGGATCCTTTTGGTCGACTTCGCTCGGCTCCGAAGACTTCGCCTCGCTGCGCGCTTCGCTTGCGGCCTCGCGCCCCCGCAGCGAGGGGCTTCGTCAACGAGGTTGGAGCGAACGTCCTCTCAGTTCGGCAAGACGCCTCCAGCTCGCCGCAGCTCGTGCGGGGCGGCCATGCTTGCACCAACTCGTCGGCTTCGCTCGCAGAACGCGGCTACGTGTCGAGCTCGTCGCTCGCCGGAGCGGCCTCGCGCAGACGCTGTTCGAGCTCCTGCATGCGTTCCTCCAGTTCGTGCATGCGCTGCTCGAAGCTCTCGCGAAATTCCGGCATGCGCTCCTCGAGCCAGCGCATCGGATTCGCCGCGAACGGCTCGCCCGCGAGCGTCGCCTCGAGCGTGCGCGGCTTGCCGTCTCGCACGATTTCGAGCGCGAGCTTGGCGTCCTTCTCCGCGGTCAGCACGGCTTGCACGAACGCTGGCGTCGCGCTCACTGGCTCGCCGCCCACGGCGACGATCACGTCGCCAACGCGCAGCCCGGCCTGCTCAGCAGCGGAGCCCTCGCTCACGCGCACGATCAGCACGCCGCGCTCCTTCGGAGCATGCAAGAACTCGCGCAGCTCGGGGGTCATGTCCTGGAGCTGAACTCCGAGCCGGCTCGGGTGCGGGAGCAAGCGCTCGAGCACCCGATCCCGGTGGGTGTACGGCTCGGCGCCGAGCTCGGGCTGTCCCGGATGCGGATGCGCGTTCGCCGAAGCCGCCGCGCAGAGTGTGAGAGCGATCATCACTGCGAGTCGAGCGCGCATGGAATCACCTCCTACTGCGTCGGAACCCCGGCGCGGCGCGCGGGTTCCGGCGAGCCCACAGAACGCCGTGCGCTCAGGCGCTCGTACCCGCGCGTCGCGGGCGGCGGCTCGCCGCGGCGAGAAGCGGCAGGGCGAGCGCGAGCTCGGGGCCGATGCCACAGCCTCCGGTCGCGAAGAACTGCTCGGAGGCGTCGTGGCCGGAGAAGCAATCGGGGTCGGCCGGGAAGTCGATGCGGCCATCCGCGTCGTTGTCGAGCGAGTCGTAACAAGCCGACGGCGCGAGGCTCTTCAGCGCCACGTCGACGCGGATGCGCGGGCGCGTCAGGTTGTTTGCGAACGCGCGGGTGTCGACGACGGGCACGCCCGTGGCCTGAAGGGCGGCTTGCAGCGTCGAGATCGAGGCGCTCGGGCTCGCCTGCCGCAGCACGGCGAACGCGCCCGCCACGTGCGGCGTCGCCATCGAGGTGCCGCTCGCGGTTTGCGTGCCGCCGCCTGGCGACGCCGAACGCACGAGCAAGCCGGGCGCGAAGAAGTCGAGCATGTACACCGAGTTCGAGAACAACACGACGTGATCGGCATCATCGACCGCGCCGACGCCGACCGCGCTCGAGATGCAGCCGGGCGCGTTCATCGCGTCGGGCCAGTAGTTGTTGCCCGAGGCGGCGACCGACGCGACGCCGACGGCCAGCAGCGCATCGATCGCCTGCTTGGTCGCGACGTTGCCGTTGTCGCAGGCCGACTTTCCGTAATAGGTCCCGCTGCCGAAGCTCATGTTCGCGGCGACGAGCGGAAGGCTCGCCGCCAGCGTTCGCACGTGGTCGATGCCGGCGAGGATGTCGCTCGGCCAGGCGAGCGCGCACGGGTCGGAGCCCGTCCCCGAGCAGTCCGTGCCGGTGAACCGCGAGAAGATCTGGATCGGCACGAGTTGCGCGCCGGGGGCTACGCCCTGATAAGTCGGATCCGCGCTCGCGGCGATCCCCGCGACGTGCGTGCCGTGGAAGCACGGCGCGGAGAACGTGCACTCGTCGCCGGCGCCGGCGCCGGCGCCGAGCTGCGTGGTCTGCCCATTCGGGCAGTTCCCGTTCGCGGAGAAGCATGCTTCCGCGACGATTCGGCCGCTGAAGAATGGGTGTTGGCGATCGACGCCCGTGTCGAGGACCGCGATCGCCGCGCCGCTGCCGTCGAAGCCCGCCGCTGTCGCCGCGGTCGCGCCGACGATCGGGCCCGTACTGTCGAGCGAAGGCGCTGCCAACGGTCCATCGAGCAGGATTTGCTGCACGCCCGGCGACGCCGCGAGAGCGCGCAGATCCTGCGCGCTGGCCTCGAGCGCGACCGCATCGAGATGCGTGTAACGCCGCGCCACGCCGCGTGCGCGAGGTTCGACGCCGGCGAGCGCGTCGTCTTGCCGCGCGCGCCGCTCATTGCGAGAGGCCGCCGGCGCGAGCTGCACGATCACGCGCACGCTGCCTTTCGCGCGCGCCTCGGCGTCGACTGCCGCAGGCACGGGCGCACCGGCGTTCGCCACGCGAGCAAGTCCGAGCGTGAGCAGGAGCAGGGCGATGCGAGAGAACCTGCGCGGCACGGCGACTCCGACGCCGCGCAGTCTAGGCTCGCGGCGCAGCACGTCAGGCGGCGTTTTGACGAAATGCGAGCGTAGCTGGAATGAGGCAAACCCGCGGCTGCGCTGCCGATCAGCCCGCGACGCCGATCACGCCGCCCGCGCGCAGTTCGGCGATCTCGCCCGCTCCGAGGCCGAGCTCCCCGAGGATTTCCTCGCTGTGTTCGCCGAGCCGTGGCGCGAGCGCTGCGGGAGCGGGCGTCTCGGCGTCGAAGCGCGCGGCGGGGCGTGGCTCGCGCAGCCTGCCGAGACCTGGCAGGTCGCGCGCGAACAGCGTGCCGTTCGCCTTCACCTGCGCGTCCTCGTGCAGCTCCTCGAGCCGGCGCACGATGCCGATCGGCACCTCGTACGCGGAGAGCTTCGCATCGATCTCGGCGCGCGTGAGCTTCGCCGCGGCTTCGGGGATGTCGCGCTGAAAGAGTGCGACCAGCTCCTGGAAGTGATGCATGCGCGACGCGAGCGTCGCGAAGCGTGGATCGCGAGCAGCGGCGTCGAGGCCGAGCGCGAGGCACAGGCCCTGAAACTCGGCGTCGCTCAGCACGGTCGCGGACGCGAAGCCGTCGGCGAGCTTCAACAATCCATAATTGGCGCCGATCGGAGGCTGCCGCGTCACGCCGTCGCCGAGCATCATCACGTCGGCAGCGGCGTCGGGCCAGAGAAAGGCGATCGCGGAATCGAGCATCGAGAGCTCGACATGACGCCCCACGCCATCGCGGCCGCGCCCGATCAACGCCGCGCAGATCGCTTGCGCTGCCGTTAGGGACGTGAGCTTGTCGCAGGCGAGCTGCTTGAGTAGCGCGGGCTCGCCGCTGCCGCCCTGCACCGCGGCGAGGCCGGAGTAGGCCTGCACCACGTTGTCGTAGACGCGCTTGCCCGCGTACGGGCCCTCGGCGCCGAAGCCGCTGATGGAGACGTAGACGAGGCGCGGGTTCAATGCGCGGAACGCGTCCCAACCGATACCCATCCTTTGGGCGACGCCCGGCCGAAAGTTCTGCACGAATACGTCGGCGCACGCGACCAGCTTCGCGAGCACGTCGCGTCCGCGCGCGTCGGAGAGGTTCAGCGCGAGCGAGCGC
>JANNKN010000821.1:0-3526 GCA_031396315.1 Deltaproteobacteria bacterium | reverse complement strand
GGGCTCCATAGGGCAGGAAGGTCGTTAACGGCGACCCGGGGTGACCCGAGGGAAAGTGCCACAGAAACACACCGCCGATGGCCGTCGATACTGCGCGCACGGTGAGTGCGCGCGGAGGAGGCACAGGCAAGGGTGAAATCGTGAGGTAAGAGCTCACGCGTCGGCGGGTGACCGTCGGCGGGGTAAACCCCTTCCGGAGCAAGCTCGAATAGGGGTGCTGCGCGAGACGGCTCGTCTCCGAACTGCGCAAGCAGTTCCAGCGCCCGGGTGAGAGCGCTCGAGCGACACAGCAATGTGTCGCCTAGAGGAATGATCTCCGCCGGCCGAGGGCAACCGAGGCCGGAACAGAACCCGGCTTACCGTCCACCTCCGGCAAACCGTGGCGCGAAGCGCGCACGGTTTGCCGGGAGGCGCTGCAGCAGACGGCGCCGCGCGCCGCTGCTGAGCGCCTCCTGGAGGAGCGCGTCAGAACTTTTGCCCGAAGCGGATGCCGACCGTTCGCGGGGTGCCTGTCGCAGTCGCGGTGCGCGTACACACGTTGAAGTCGCACTGCGTGCCCTTGCCGATCTGCAGGCGTTCGTCGCCGACGTTGTCGACGTACAGCTCGGCGTGGAATTTCTCGCCTTCGAGACCCGCCGAAAGGTCCACGAGCTGGTAGGCGCTGTTGCGCCCGCCGAGCACCGCCGATTCGGCAGGCAGGAGCGCCGAGCGTGTCGAGCCCTGGAACACCAGCGAGCTCTGCAGGTACGCGCCGTACTCGCCGATGTCGAAGCTGTAGCGCCCGGTCAGGTTGGCCTTGTAGTCCGGCACGATCGGCAGCTTCGTGCTCTTCGTCGCGAAGAACGGCGTCCCGGGGCAGGTGGCCGGCGCGATGGTCAGGTCGCGGCAGAAGTCTTGCCGGAGCTCACCGTCGAGGATCGAGAGTCCGCCGGAGATCTGCAGGCTCTCGATCGGCACCCAGTCGAGTGACGTCTCGATGCCCCAGATCCGCGCCTTGCCGGCGTTCGTGACGATCGTGAGACCGTTGATGCCGAGGTAGGAGAACTGGAAGTCGTCCCACTTCTGCCAGAAGAACGCACCGTTGAGGCGCACGCTGTTGTCGAACCACGAGGTCTTGAAGCCGGCCTCGTAGTTCGTCAGGAAGTCCGCCTTGTAGGGCGGGAACTGGCTGTTGCGGTTCACGCCGCCCGGCCGGAAGCCCTTCGACCAAGTGGCATACACCATGCGATCGTCGTCGAAGCGATAGGTGAGGTTCACCTTCGGCGTGTAGTCGTCCTGCTTCACGACCGTGTCGAGGTTCGTACACGGCGCCGTGCCGGCGAAGTTCGTGAACGGCACCCAGCTCGACTCATCGAAGCGAGCGTCGCCGTTCTGGAAGCTGCACAGCGTCTCGCCGCTGTTGCCGCTGCCGCTCCACTCGTCCGCGAAGCCGAAGAAGCCCTTCAGCGAGTTCCGCGTGCGGAACAGGCGGATGCCGCCGGTGAAGGTGAGGTCTTCGACGATGTCGACGCTCGCCTCGCCGAACAGCGCGTAGTCGCGGTCGACGCGGGTCTGGTTCGTCAGCCACACCGTGTCGCTCCAGCCCGTGAGCTCGTAGTCGGTGAGGTCGAGGTCGTCGACCAGGTAGCGCTGGTGAATGCCGTGTTGCTGGCGCTGGAAGAAGAAGCCGCCGATGAAGCGCAGGCGGTTCTCCTGCGGCGTCGCCACGCGGATCTCGTGCGCCTGACGGCGATAGCGATCCTTGCCGTTGATGAACTGCGTCGGATCGATCGCGAACGTGCCGGTCGAGTCGTAGAACGCGGATCCTCCCGCATCGTAGAAGTAGGAGTAGTCCGAGTAGTCCGACTGCGTGCGGTCGTCGCGCATCAGGTACGAGCCGGCGTACGTGAGGTCGAGGTTCGCGACCTTGCCTTCGATCGTCATCGCAGCTTGCAGCCACCCGTCGCGGCTCTTCTCCGGGCGGAAGCGCGCGGTATCGCGCCCGCCGATGCTCGGGTCGTAGCTGAAGCCTCCGTTGCCCTTGGTGAGCTGGCCCATCAGCGAGGGCGTGAACGTCCAGGCGTCGGTCAGGTCGACGCGCAGCGCTGCGCGCGCGCCGTAGGTGTCGACGTCGTTGTAGTCGCTTTCCACGAACGACGCGTTGTCGATCGTGACGGGCGAGCCGTTGATCCCGCTCGCCGTCGCGTAGTTGCGCGTCGCGAACACGTTGTCGATGAAGCCGCCCTCGTGCTTGCTCCAGCCGACCAGGCGGATCGCCGCCTTCTCGCCGAGCGGCACGTTCACCATGCCTTCTGCGACGTAGCCAGGTTCGTCGCCGGTGACGTTGCCCTCGATGTCGTAGCTGGCGGCGAACTCACCGAGCTGCGGCTTGTTCGTGATGATGCGAATCGTGCCCGCTTGAGAGCTCGCGCCGTAGAGCGTGCCCTGCGGCCCCGCGAGCGCCTCGACGCGCTCGATGTCGTACAAGTGCACGTCGAGTGCGCCCTGGATCGTGGTGATCGGCTGCTCGTCGAGATACATGCCGACGGTGGGCTGCGAGCCCGAGTGGTTGCCGTTGTCGCCACTGCTCACGCCGCGAAAGAAGACGCGCGAGAAGCCGGGGCCGCCGGTCTGGTAGCTGAGGCTCGGCACCAACTTCGCGTAGTCGTCGAAGTCCTCGACGCGCAGATCCTCGAGTTGCTGCGTGCCGAACGCCGTGATGCTGACGGGCACGTCCTGCATGTTCTCGGCGCGCTTCTGCGATGTGACGACGATCTCCTCGACGCCGCCCGAGCCGCTCGCCGGCGCGGCCTGGGGCGCTGGCGCCGGCGCAGCGTCTTGACTGCGCGCCGGCGTCGCGAGCGCCATCGCCGCGGCGAGCGGCCCAAACGCCGCGAAGTTTCTCTTCCGCTTGGCAATCTCCCTTTGGAGCTTTCGCATTCGGCTTCGGGTCATTGGGCTCTCCATGAGTTGAATCGAGATCGCAGCCGTACCGACCAGTCGTCGTGCGGCGTCGCCGGATAATTCGTGAGCACCGGCCCGAGCGCGCGCTCGAGCGGGCCGAGGAACTCGGCGAAGTTGCGCCAGTGGTCCTTGGCTTCCGCGTAGATCGGGCGCCGGACCTGCTCCGAGCTCGCCGTACGCACCGCACGCTCGTTCTCGTGGAAGCGCAGACAGCGCTCGTCGAACGGCAGTCCGCAGTACGCGAGCAGTCGCCGCACTTCTGCCTCGAAGTCGTCGACCGTGCGCTCGTAAATCACGCGGTGCACGCGTCCGGGCAGCACGCGGTCGAAGTGCGCCATCTGCGCGACGTAGTCGCGGTAGTAGCGGCCGATGTCTTCGAGCGCGTACGAGAAGTGCTGCCCGCGTGCGAAGTGCTGCTTGAACACGGAGAAACCGCATGCGAGCGGGTGGCGCCGCGCGTCCACGATCTTCGCGTTCGGCAGAATCGAGTGGATGAAGCCCACGTGCGCCCAGTTGTTAGGCATCTTGTCGACGAAGAACGGCGCGCTGGTCTTGCGCTGCACGCGCGTCTGCGCGAGGTAGC
>JANNKN010000797.1:0-5024 GCA_031396315.1 Deltaproteobacteria bacterium | reverse complement strand
TGCCGGCGCTTCGCCCGTGACTCGCACGGGCCGCGCCTCACCCACCCCGGCATGCACCGCCGGCGGCGGCGGGAGCGGCGGCAGGGGCTGACCCTCCACCAGGCGCTTCAGATCCGAAGTCTCCAGCGTCTCGCGCTCGAGCAGGGCCTCGGCGATGCGATCCAAGGTCCGGCGGTTCTCGGCCAGGAGCGCCTTCGCCTCGCCGTAGAGCTGGGAGAGCAGCCTCTTCACCTCGGCGTCGATCTGCTCGGCGGTCTTCTCGCTGTAGTTCTTGCGCGTCATGTAGTCGCGCCCGAGAAAAATGTCGCCGTTCTCTTCGTCGAACGAGACGGGACCGATCGCGTCGCTCATGCCGTAATGACAAATCATGTCGCGCGCGAGCCGCGTCGAGCGCTGCAGATCGTTCGCCGCGCCCGTCGAGAAGTGCGAGAACACGAGCTCTTCCGCCGCGCGCCCACCCATTGCGTACTTGATGATCGCGACCATCTGATCGCGCGTGTACGAGTGGCGGTCTTCTTCGGGCAGAGTCTGAGTCAGCCCGAGCGCCATACCGCGCGGAATGATCGTCACCTTGTGGACCGGATCCGCTTCCTTGGTGAGCAGCGCAACCAGTGCGTGGCCCGCCTCGTGAAAGGCGG
Organism: Deltaproteobacteria bacterium; assembly: GCA_031396315.1. Lineage (GTDB taxonomy): Bacteria > Myxococcota_A > UBA9160 > UBA9160 > UBA6930 > VGRF01. Next base: position 4,386 of record JANNKN010000797.1, on the reverse strand, counting down.
TCGTGCGCTTCTCCTCATCGCTCATGATCATGCTGCGGCGCTCCGCGCCCATCAGCACCTTGTCCTTGGCCTTCTCGAAGTCGACCATCATCACGCGGTTCGCCTCGCGGCGCGCGGCCAGCAGCGCCGCCTCGTTCACGAGGTTCTGCAGATCCGCACCGACGAAGCCGGGCGTGCCACGCGCGGTCACGTCGAGGTCGACGTCATCCGCGAGCGGAACCTTGCGCGTGTGGACGCGCAGGATCGCGAGCCGCCCGCGCAAATCCGGTCGCGGTACGACCACGCGCCGGTCGAAGCGCCCGGGCCGTAACAAGGCCGGGTCGAGCACGTCGGGGCGGTTGGTCGCCGCGATCAAGATCACGCCTTCGTTGCTCTCGAAGCCGTCCATCTCGACGAGCAACTGGTTCAGCGTCTGCTCGCGCTCGTCGTGGCCGCCGCCCATGCCGGCGCCGCGGTGGCGGCCGACGGCGTCGATCTCGTCGATGAAGATGATGCACGGCGCATGCTTCTTGCCTTGCATGAACAGGTCGCGCACGCGCGACGCGCCGACGCCGACGAACATCTCGACGAAGTCGGAACCCGAGATCGAGAAGAACGGAACGCCCGCTTCGCCCGCCACCGCGCGCGCGAGCAAGGTCTTGCCCGTGCCGGGAGGACCGACCAGCAGCACGCCCTTGGGAATGCGACCGCCGAGGCGCGTGAACTTCTTCGGATCGCGCAGGAACGCGATGATCTCTTCGAGCTCGGCCTTCGATTCCTCGACGCCCGCGACGTCGTCGAACGTCATGCGGGTTTGATTCTCGGTGAGCAGCCGCGCGCGCGACTTCCCGAAGCTCATCGCCTTGCCGCCGCCCGCCTGCATCTGGCGCGCCATGAACACCCAGAAGCCGATGATCAGCAGCAGCGGGAGGCCCATCGAGAACAGCAGTTGCTGCCACATCGAGGCCTCGGCCGGCGGCTTCATCTCGACGCGTAAGTTCGGGTTGCGCGCCTGCGCCTCCTTCACCTCGACCGCGAAGCTGTCGCCGAAGCTGGTGTCGATGAACGACTTGAACTTCTTGCCTTCCGCGGTGCCGCTGATGGTGCCGCCTTCGAACAGGAGGTCGGTCACCTGGTCGCGGCGTAACATCTCGGTCAGCTGGCTGTACGTCTTCGCGTCCGGCGGCTCCTCGCTCTTGTTCACCACGGCGAGAAGCAGGATCAGGGTCAAGAGCAACACGACCCAGAGGGCCATGTTCTTGAAAATCTGCTGATTCACCATCGCTCCCTAATTCGGAATCGCGGGCTGCGCCTTCTGCGCGAGCGCGGGGTTCCTGTGCGGCGCGAATCGAAAACCCGAGGCGGTCGCCCAGCCTAGCAACGCGTGTTCGCCTCGCTCCCCACCCGCTCGAGCCGGCAAACCTCGCGGCCTGCGCGCCAAGCGAGCCCGCGCGGCAAGTCGAGCCGGGCGCCCGTCTTCGCGCTGCGCACGAAGGCGGCAGAGCGTTCGAGCTGCGCGCGCGACACCTCGCGGGCGCCGCCGAGCTCGCGCAGCGCGCGCCGCAGCAGCCTGCGGGCGATCGCTTCGGGGAGCGCTGCGAAGCCCGCGCGCGAGAGCGCAAGCCCTCCGCGCTCGACGCGCAACCAACGCTGCGCTTCCCGCTCCACCTGCTCGTCGATCCACGCGGACTCCTTCCGCTGCGCTTCGGCCAATTTGCCGACGGCCCTGAGCCATTCGGGATTCATTTCACGCGCGATCGCTGCGAGGCCGCTGGCGCGGAGCCGGCCGCGCGCATAGTGCGGATCGCGATTGCTCGCGTCTTCCCGCCACGAGAGACCCCTGTCGAGCGCATAGCGTTCGATCTCCTCGCGCGAGACACCGAGCAGCGGCCGCACGACGAGCCCGTCCTCACTGCGCTCGGGGATTCCGCCGAGCCCGGTCGGGCTCGCGCCGCGGAAGAGCCGCATCAGCACCGTCTCCGCCTGATCATCGAGGTTGTGCGCGGTCGCGATGCGCTCGCAGTCCAGCGCCGTCGCGAGTTCGCGCAGCGCGGCCTGGCGCAGCTTGCGCGCGGCTTCCTGGAGCGTCGGCCGCGCGCGGCTCGCACTCGCGCTCTCGCGCAGCGCCCGCGGTGCCACGCGGCGCGCCGCGAACGCGACCCCCAAGTGTTTCGCTAGATCCGCCGCGCAGGCCTCGTCCGCATCGGCCTGGGCGCCACGCAGCCCGTGGTGCACGTGGCCCGCAGCGAGCGTCAGGCCGAGCTCGCTCGCGAGCTGCGCGAGCGCGTGCAGCAGCACGCTCGAATCGACGCCGCCGGAGATCGCGACCAACACGCGCTGCTCGCGCAGCCCGAGCTCGGCGCAGGCCGCGCGCAGCGGGCCCAGCACCGCGGCAATGGCCTTGGGCTCGGCGCTGACGCGCTCACGCGAGCGCACTCGCATCTCCGAGCAATACGCGCGTGCCATCTGCCTTGTCGACCCACACGTCGCAGTGGACACGCGTGCGCGTGCCTTCTGCGCTGCGCTCGCGCTCGCGGCCGTAGGCGGTCAGCGTCTCATCGACCCAAACCACGTTGGTGAGCTTCAGCGACATCTTGCCCCCCGTAAGGAAGCCTTCGCCGAAGCGGTCGAGCATCACCTGCGCCGCGAAACACGTCGTCATCATTCCCTGCACCACGATGTTCGGAAAGCCGAGCTTCATCGCCTGCTCGCGGTCGGTGTGATAATTCGCGCCCGGTCCGGAGAACATCCAGCAGCGGCGCTGATCGATGCGCTTCGTCGTGGGTGTTAGGTCGGGGCCAGTGGCGGTGGGAAACGCGGCGCGCGGTTCCTTCGCCTGCGCGGTCTTCTCATCGACCACGAAGCCGCCGCCCGCGGGCTTCTCCAGCTTGACCGGCAGGAACGACTGGTGCGTGCGGCCGCGCACGTAGAGCTCGAGCGTGTGCGCATCCACGAGGTCGGTCTCGTTCACGAGGTAGTCGCGACCGCGCTTGGCGTAGCGCTCGATGATCGTGGACCGCGTCCGCACGCGCGCACCCAGCGGGATCGGCGCGAACAGCTCCCAGTCCTGCCGGCCGTGCAAATTCCCGAACAGGTTCTTCAGGTACCACTGCCCCAAGTGCTTGTAACACTCGGAGTGGTGGAGCAGCGGCGGCGCGAACTTCGCATACAGCGGATTGTGGTCGTCGAGGGCATCCGCGTAGAACGCGACGACCTCGGGCGTGATGGCGTACTCGCTACCACCGCAATGGCGGCCGACGAACGCGGGCTCTCCGAGCAAGTTCATGCGGGCTCCTCGATTCGCGCACGATACCCCCGCACGCTGCCGGCGGCGTTGCTTGACTTGTCAGCGCACTTCGAGGAGAACGCGCGCTCGCTTCTGTGCGACCCGAGGAGCCTGCTGCCGGCATGAATGCATCGCGCGCCGCTGTTCACAACGTCGCCCGCTGGATCGCCGAGCGCGCGCGCGCGCAGCCGGCTCAGCTGGCGCTGGTGGATCCGTGGCGCCGGCTCGACTACGCGACCTTCGAGACGCGCATCACCCAGGCGGCGGCGGTGCTCGCCTCCGCCGGCGTCGTGCGCGGCGAACGCGTCGCGCTCTGGCTCGGGAATCGCACTGCGACGCTCGAGCTCGTGTTCGCTTGCGCTCGCCTCGGCGCGATCGCTGCGCCGCTGAACACGCGGCTTGCGCCGCCCGAAATCGCGCAGCTGCTCGCCGACTGCCGGCCGCGCGGGTTTGTGTACGAGGCAGCGCTCGCCGCCGGCGCCGAGGCCGCGCTCGCACAGAGCGGCCATGCCTGCAGCCTCTCGCTCGCGGTCGGCGGTGCGCCCGACGCGTACGAGGCGGCGCTCGGGCACGCGACGCCGGTCGCCGAGATCGCGGAAGTCTCGCCCGAGGACGCGATGATCCTCATGTACACGTCGGGCACGACCGGCGTGCCGAAGGGCGCCCTCCTCCCGCACCGAAAAACGCTCTTCAACAGCCTCAACGCTCAACTGTTCTTCGAGCTCACGCGACGCGACCGCGTGCTCGTCGCAGTTCCACTCTTCCATTCCTTCGGGTTGAAGATCCTCGCGATCCCCGCGCTCTACGCCGGTGCCGCGGTCGTGCTGCAGGGCTCGTTCGATGCGGCCGACAGCTGGCGCACCGTCAGCCGCGAAGGAATCACGTTGATGGGCGGCGTGCCGACGATGTTCCGCGCACTCGGCGACGCTTTCGATCGCGATCGACCCGACCTCTCCTCGCTGCGCTTCCTGTTCACTGCCGGCGCCGCAATCCCGATCGAGCAGATCCACGCCTTCGAGCGCCGGGGCCTCGTGCTGAAGCAAGGCTTCGGGCAGACGGAGACCTCGATCCTGTGCTGCCTCGACGCGCAGGACGCGGTGCGCAAAGCCGGCAGCGTGGGC
>JANNKN010000780.1:0-1872 GCA_031396315.1 Deltaproteobacteria bacterium | reverse complement strand
TGTTACGGCCGCGCTGGCGCGTCGGGCTCGGCGAGCGGCTCGGCGCGCATCCGGCGCTAGGCGGCGGGCGGCCGATCTGGGTGCACGGCGCGAGTGCGGGCGAGGTGCGCATCGCCGTGCGCATCGCGAACGCGCTCGCGGCGCGCGGCGACACGGTCGCGGGCTCCGCTACGAGCGCCGCGGGCCGCACACTATGGCGCGAGCTCGCGCCGAACGCGCCGTCCGGCTTCGCGCCGCTCGACCACCCGTGGCTCGTGGCGCGTGCGCTTGCGCGCGTCGCGCCTGCTGCGCTCGTGCTCGTCGAGACCGAGCTGTGGCCGGTGTGGATCTCGCTCGCGCACGCGCGCGGCGTGCCCGTCGCGATCGTGTCGGCACGGCTCTCGGACCGCAGCTTCCCGCGCTACGCGCGAGCGCGGCCGCTGCTGCGCCACGTACTCGCGCGCGTCGACGCGATTGGCGCGCGCAGCGAGCGCGACGCTGAACGATTCGTCGCGCTGGGCGCGGACGCGGCGCGCGTCTCCATAACAGGTGATCTCAAGCTCGAACCGAACGCGCCGCCGCACGCGCTCGCGCCGGATCTCGCGGCGCGGCTCGGCGACGTGCCGCTGATCGTCGCGGGCAGCACGCACGCCGGAGAGGAGCACGCCGCCCTCGCGGCGCTCGCGGCCGCGCGAGCTGCCGGCCTGTCTGCGGCACTCGTGCTCGCGCCTCGGCGCATCGAGCGGGCGGGCGAGGTGCTCGCGCTCGCGGCGCGCGGCCACCGCGCGCGGACTCGCAGCGCGGGTGAGGGAGCTCCGCTGCGCGCGGGCGAAGTGCTCGTGCTCGACACGCTCGGCGAGCTCGCGGCGCTCTGGCCGCGCGCGAGCGTCGCGTTCGTCGGAGGCACGCTCGCGCCCGGGGTCGGCGGACACAACCTCGTCGAGCCCGCGCAGCATGGCCGGCTCGTGCTGCACGGCCCGCACCTCGAGAACGTGCGCGAGGCGGCGGAGTTGTTGGCTGCGTGCGGCGGCGGTGAGCGCGTCGCGGATGCAGCAGACTTCGCGCGCGCGGTGGTCGGTGCGCTGCGCGATCCCGCGCGCACGGCCGCGCTCGGCGCCGCGGGCCGCGCGGCGCTCGAAGCGCATCGCGGCGCGTTGCTGCGCACGCTCGCGCTGATCGAGCGCGTGCGCGGCGCTGCGCGATGAAGCGGCCCGCGTGGTTCGACGAGCGCGCGTCTTCGTTGGGACGGCGTGCGGCGCTGGCTCCGCTCACGGCGCTGTCGTGGTGTTACGGAGCGGGTGCGGCGATTCACCGTGCCGCCTACGAACGCGGAGTCGCGAAGCGGACGCGGCTCGCGTGCAGAGTCGTGAGCGTCGGCAACCTGGTCGTCGGCGGCAGCGGGAAGACGCCGCTCGCAGCGTGGATCGCCGCACAGTTGCGCGCGCGCGGGCGGCGCGTCGCGCTCGCAAGCCGCGGCGTCGGCGGCACGCCACGCGAGGCGGTGCACGTCGCGAGCGACGGCACGCGCCCTCTCGCATCCGCCACAGTGGTCGGGGACGAGGCGCTGCTGCTCGCGCAGCTCGCGCCGGGCGTACCGGTACTCGTGGCACGCGATCGTGCGCTCGCGGGTGCGCGCGCGATCGCCGAGTTCGGCTGCGAAGTGCTCGTGCTAGATGATGGCTTCCAGCACCACGCGCTCGCGCGCGACGCCGAGCTCGTCGTGTTCGGGAGCGAAGGACTCGGTGGCGGCGCCGTGCTCCCGCGGGGCCCGTTGCGCTCGCCGAAGGGCGTGCTCTCGGGTGCGCACGCGATCCTCGTGACAGGCGGCGCGATGCCCGCAGCCGACGAAGCGCGCAGCCTGCGGCGCGGCGCGCGCGATGCGCGCTTCGTCGG
>JANNKN010000760.1:0-9853 GCA_031396315.1 Deltaproteobacteria bacterium | reverse complement strand
GCGGAGCCGCTGATTGCGACGATGTCGGTGGCGGCGCCGCTCTTGCGCGATGCGGGCGGCGAGCTCGCCGCAACCTGGCTGCCGCGCATCGCAGCGGGCGACGAAATCATTGCGGCCGGGCACCCGGCGACACCCCTCGTCGAAGACGCACACGTCGCGGACCTGCTGCTGCTCGCGCGCGGCGACGACGCGCTGTTCGCCGTGCCGCGCGAGGCCGCGCGCATCACGCCTCAGCCCGCGAACGATCCCTCGCGCAAGCTCGCGAGCGTGGCGTTCGAGGAGCGGCGCGCGCAGCTCGTGGCACGCGGGCCGCGCGCGAAGGAGTTGCTCGGCGCGGCGCTCGATCGCGGCGCGCTCGCCTGCGCTGCCCAGGCATTAGGGGCATGCGACCGCATGCTCGAGCTCTCGGTCGCGTACACGAGCGAGCGCAAGCAGTTCGGCAAGCCGATCGGCTCGTTCCAGGCCGTGAAGCACATGCTCGCGAACGCGAAGGTGAAGCTCGAGTACGCGCGGCCCGTCGTGATGCGCGCGGCTTACTCGGTTGCGCACGGCTCCGCGCAGCGCGCGGTCCACGTCTCGATGGCGAAGCTCGTCGCGACGGAGGCGGCGCAGTTCGCTGCGCGCGTAGCGCTGCAATGCCACGGCGCGATCGGATACACGTGGGAGCAAGATCTCCACATCTGGATGCGGCGCGCGTGGTCGCAGGGCCAAGCTTGGGGCCGCGCACCATTTCATCTGGCTCGCGTGCGGAGCGCCGTACTCGATGGTGCGCTGCCGATTGGTCCCGGTCAAACTTTTCTAGGAGGCGCCTGACACCATGGCTGCTGCATACATCGTCGACGCGGTTCGTACTCCAGTCGGGAAACGTGGAGGCGGCCTCGCACGCGTTCACTCCGCCGATCTCGGCGCACACGTGCTGAAGGCTCTGATGGCCCGCACGGGCGTCGACCCCGGTGCGGTCGAGGACGTGATCTTCGGCTGCTGCGACACGATCGGCTCGCAGGCCGGCGACGTCGCGCGCACCTGTTGGCTCGCGGCGGGGCTGCCACAACACGTGCCCGGTGTGACGATCGACCGGCAGTGCGGCTCGTCGCAGCAGAGCGTGCACTTCGCGGCGCAAGCCGTAATGAGTGGAACGAGCGATCTGGTCGTTGCGGGCGGCGTGCAGAACATGAGCGCGATCCCGATCTCGTCGGCGATGACGCTCGCGCAGCCGCTCGGCTTCAACGACCCGTTCTCGGGCTCGACGGGCTGGGTGGAGCGCTTCGGCACCCAGGAGGTGTCGCAGTTCCGCGGCGCCGAGATGATCGCGGAGAAGTGGAACATCACCCGCGAGGACATGGAGCGATTCGCCCTGATGAGTCATCAGCGCGCGGCGCGTGCGACTGCTGAGGGGCGCTTCAAGAACGAGATCGCGCCGCTCGCGGGCATCGAGCGCGATGAGGGCCCGCGGCCCGACACGACGCTCGAGAAGATGGCCAAGCTGCCCGCACTGCTACCGGGCGGCCGCCTGACGGCTGCGCTCGCGAGCCAGATCAGCGACGGCGCGAGCGCGATGCTGATCGCCTCGGAGCGCGCGGTGAAGGAGCATGGCCTCACGCCCCGCGCGCGCGTGCATCACATCTCGGTGCTCGCGGACGATCCGATCATGATGTTGTCGGCGCCGATCCCGGCGACGAAGCGCGCGCTCGCGAGGGCGGGCATGCAGCCGAGCGAGATCGCCGCGGTGGAGATCAACGAGGCCTTCGCGTCGGTGGTGCTCGCGTGGGCGAAAGAGCTCGCCTGGGATCTCGCCACCGTGAACCCGAACGGCGGTGCGATCGCGCTCGGGCACCCGATCGGCGCCACGGGCACGCGCTTGATGACGACGCTGCTGAACGAGCTCGAGCGCACGGGCGGGCGCTACGGCCTCCAGACCATGTGCGAAGGCGGCGGGCAGGCGAACGTCACGATTCTGGAGCGTTGCTGAGCCACCTCCCGATGCCTTCCGTCCCCAATCCGAGGAGTGCGAGATGAGTCGAGTGTGCGAAGGCCGCGTCGTGATCGTGACGGGCGCGGGGCGTGGGATTGGGCGCGAGCATGCGCTGGAGCTGGCGCGACAGGGCGCGCGCGTGGTCGTGAACGATCTCGGCGTCGCACTCGACGGCAACCGCACGGGCGAGTCGCCGGGGGAGCAAGTCGTCGCGGAGATCCAGGCCGCCGGCGGCGAGGCATTCGCAAACGGCGCCGACGTCGCGGACTGGGCGCAGACGCAGGCGCTCCTCGCGCACACGCTCGAGCGCTTCGGGCGCGTCGACGCGGTCGTGAACAACGCCGGCTTCGTGCGCGACCGGATGTTCGTCTCGTGCACCGAATCGGAGTGGGACGCCGTGCTGCGCGTGCACCTGAAGGGCCACTTCTGCCTCGCCCATCACGCCTGCGAATACTGGCGCAACGAATCGAAGGCGGGCCGCCAGCCGAACGCGCGCATCGTCAACACCAGCTCGGGCGCGGGCCTGCAGGGCAGCGTCGGGCAGAGCGCTTATTCCGCGGCGAAGGGCGGCATCGCCGCTCTGACACTCGTGCAGGCCGCAGAGCTCGCGCGCTACGGCGTCACGAGTAATGCGCTCGCACCATCGGCGCGCACACGCATGACCGAGGGCCCGTTCTCGGAGCGCATGAAAGCGCCGGATGCGGGCTTCGACGCGATGCATCCCGGTAACATCGCGCCGCTCGTCGCCTGGCTGTGCAGCGCGGAATCGAGCGACGTGACGGGCCAGGTGTTCGAGATCGCGGGCGGCGAGCTCTCGGTCGCAGACGGCTGGCGCGCGGGGCCGAGACTCGACAAGGGCGCGCGCTGGGCGGCGGACGAAGTCGGTGCCGCGGTCCACGATTTGTTACGGAAGGCGACGCCCGCGCAGAAAGTCTACGGGGCGTAGCCGGAACGGAGCCCGCGCCTTGAACTTCTCCTTCACAGCGGAGCAGCTGGAGCTGCGCGAGACGGCGCGCGCGTTCCTTGCGCACGCGTGCGGATCCGAGCCCGTGCGCGCCGCGATGGCGAGCGCGCTCGGCTACGACGTGCAGCTGTGGGCAAAGATCGGCGGCGAGCTCGGCTGGACTGCGGTGGTGATTCCAGAGAGCTGCGGCGGGCTCGGGCTCTCTTGGGTGGAACTGGTCGCGCTCCAGGAAGTGATCGGCGAGACGCTCGCGCCGTCGCCGTTCTTCGCGAGCGTCTGCCTCGGCGCGAACGCGATCCTCGCCGCGGGCGACGCGGTGCAGCACGAAGCGCTGCTGCCCGGCATCGCGGAAGGCCGCACGCGCGCGACGCTCGCGCTCGCCGAAGCGAACGGGCGCTGGGACGCGGACGGCATCGCCGCGACTTGCGAGCGCAGCGGAAGTGATTACGTGCTGCGCGGCGAGAAGCGTTACGTCGTGGACGGCGCGAGCGCGGAGCTGATCGTGCTCGCCGCGCGCGCGCCTGGCTCGCAGGGCGCGAGCGGCGTCTCGCTGTTCGCGCTGCCAGGCGACGCCGCTGGCCTCGCGCGCGAGGCCCTGCCTACGCTCGATCAGACCCGCCGCCTGGCTGCGCTGCGCCTCGACGGCGTGCGCGTGCCGGCAAGCGCGCGCCTCGGCGCCGAGGGCGCTGTCTGGCCCGCGCTCGAGCTCGCGCTGCAGCGCGCGGCGATCGCGCTCGCGGCCGAGCAACTCGGGGGCGCCCAGCGCGCACTCGAGCTCGCGGTCGCGTACGCCAAAGAGCGCGTCCAGTTCGGGCGCGCGATCGGCGGCTTCCAGAGCCTCAAGCACAAGCTCGCCGACGTGATGGTGAAAGTCGAAGCAGCGCGTTCCGCGGTCTACTACGCGGGCTGCGTCGCCGGGGCCGGCGGCGAGGCACTGCCCACGGCTGCGTCGATGGCGAAGGCCGCGGCGACCGACGCATTCTCCCTTGCAACCGCGAGCGCGCTGCAAATCTTCGGCGGCGTGGGCTTCACCTGGGAGTACGACGTGCACCTCTATTTCAAGCGCGCGCGCTCGTCAGCCAGCTTGTTGGGCGACGCGAGCTGGCACCGCGAACTCGTCGCGCGCGCGATCGGGCTCTAATGCCGGCGCCCCTGCTCGCGAACGCGCTCGACTTCCGCGGCAAAGTCGCGCTGATCACCGGCGGCGCGCGCGGCATCGGCCGTGGCATCGCGGAGCGCTTCCTCGAAGCTGGCGCCGAGGTCGCGATCTGCGGACGCAATGCACCGGAGACGCCGCCGAGTCACGGCGGAAGGAGCGCCGGGTTCTTCGCCTGCGACGTGCGCGACGCCGAACAGGTCGCGCGCATGCTCGACGAAGTCGCCGCGCGCTTCGGCAGGCTCGACACGCTCGTCGCGAACGCCGGCGGCGCGCCCGCCGCGGATGCCGCGACCGCTTCGCCGCGCTTCCACGAGCGCATCATCCAGCTCAACTTGGTCGCGCCGCTTCACTGCGCGCAGCGCGCGAACGCGGTGATGCAACGCCAGGCCGAAGGCGGCGTGATTCAGTTCATCGCGAGCGTGTCCGCGATCCGTCCTTCGCCTGGCACCGCCGCGTATGGCGCCGCGAAGGCGGGTTTACTCTCGCTCGCAGCGAGCCTCGCGGTCGAGTGGGCGCCGCGCGTTCGCGTCGTCGCCGTAACAGCCGGGCTGATTCGCACCGAGCAAGCGCATTTGCACTATGGCGACGATGAGGGCATTGCGGCCGTCGGGCGCACGATTCCGCTCGGGCGCATGGGCGACCCCGAGGACGTCGCCGACGCGTGCCTCTTCCTCGCCTCGCCGCTCGCGCGCTACGTGAGCGGCACGAGCCTGCTCGCACACGGCGGCGGGGAAGTGCCCGCGTTTCTCGGCGCCGCCCGCAAGACGGAGGCGGAGAAGAAGTGAGCGACGCGGACTCCGTCGACGTGGTCGCCGCGGCCGAGCTCGCCCCCGGCGCACTGCGCCCGTTCGAGGTCGCGGGGCAGAAACTGCTGCTCTGCCGCGTGGGCGACGAGTTCTTCGCAATCGAGAACAAGTGCTCGCACACCGGCGCGCTGCTGACGCGCGCGCGCCTGCGCGGCGACTGCATCGTGTGCCCCGTGCACGGTGCGCGCTTCCAGCTGCGCGACGGCAAGCACCTCACACCACCCGCTTCGAGCGGGCTGCGCACCTTCGCAACGCAAGTGGTCGATGGCCGCGTGCTCGTGTCCCCGACGCCAATCGAGCCACCGGGCGGCAAGCCCGACGCGAGCACGCTTCGGTTCTGAGAGCGCGCGCGCTCAGAGCGAAGTGCCGCCGTCCACGTCGATCAACGCGCCGGTGATGCCACCGCCAGCGTCGGAGGCGAGCAGCACGGCCACGGCGGCCACCTCCTCCACGGTGTTGAGGCGCTTGATCGCCGACTCCTGCGCGTAGCGGGTGAGGAACTCCGCGTACGTAATACCTGCCGCCTTCGCCGCGGCCGGCCCGTTGTCGCGCATCAAGTCGGTCTCGATCGCGCCGGGGCAGATCGCGTTCGAGGTGATGCCGTTCGGTCCGTACTCGAATGCGACGGCCTTGGTGAAACCGTTCAGGGCGTGCTTCGCGGTGATGTAGTGCGCGACCGCGGCCTTACTCGCCTGCCGGCCCTCGACCGACGAGATGTTGATCACACGCCCCCAGCGCCGCGGCAGCATGTCGCGCAGCGCGCGCCGCGTGGCCCAGAACGTGGAGCTCACGATCCAATCCATAGCGTCGCGCCAGGCCTCGTCGGAGAGATCGGCGACCAACGCGTAGCCCGACGAGCCGCCCGCATTGTTCACGAGCACGTCGATGCGGCCGAAGCGCGCGACGGTCTCGTCCACGAGCCCCTCGACCTCGCGCTGCGAACGCACGTCGGCAGCGACGAACTGCGCGCGCTCACCCGCGCCGAGCTCGGCGAGCGTCGCAGCGCCCTTCTCCGGCGAGCGGCCGTTGATCACGACGCGCGCGCCCTCGGCGAGAAAGGCGGCAGCGATCCCGCGGCCGATGCCGCGGGTACCGCCGGTGACGAGCGCGACGCGGCCAGCGAGCTTCATCGACTGACGGCAGCGCTCTTCAGTACGTCAGCGTGAACTGAAGCGCGACGGTGCGCGGGTTGCTCGCGAGGCCGATCTGGTCCGCGAACGGATTGCCGCCGATTGGCGTGCTCGGCGCGTCGCCGCCGCCCGACACGATCAGCTCGTTGGTGAGATTCTTCGCGATCACCGCGACGTCCCAGCGGCCGCTCTGCGAGCCCACGTGCGCGCTCAGGTTCAGCGTCGTATAGGAATCGCGCTGCGTGTGCGGGCTCGCGATCGTCGAGGCGAGGTAGTCGCCGTTGAACACGCCGTCGAGCGCGGCGCCCCACTTCAAGCTCGCGACCTCGCCTTCGTACGCGATCCCGTATGAGCTCGACCACTCCGGCGCCACGGTGGTGGGATGGCCGCTGATGTCCTGCCCGGGCGTCGCAGTCGTGCCGGGGACGATCAGGCTGCAACCCTGCCCGGCGGTCTGGCCGGCCCAGCACGGCGCGATGAAGTCGCGGTACTCAGCCTCGTTGAAGGCCACCGATCCGCGCAGCGTGACGCCCGGCAGGAAGTCCGGCGCGTACTCGCTCTCGAGCTCGGCGCCGCGAGTCCGCGCCTTGCCTGCATTCAGCGTGGTGAAGGCGAACACGGGGGCATTGAAGAAGTCGACCTGCAGATCGTTGAACGTGTACCAGTACACGGTGGCGTTCAGCCGCATCTGGCCCTCGAGCAGCGTCGACTTCACGCCGATCTCGCCGCCCTCGACGGTCTCCGGCGCGAACAGGAAGTCGTCGATGTTTCCGGCCGCCGAGTAGAGGCCGCTGATCGAGAAGCCGCCCGACTTGTAGGCCGTCTTGTAAGCGCCATAGAGCGTGAGGTCCGGCGTCGCGTGCCAGGTGATCGTGGCTTCGGGCGACCAATCCGAGAAGTCCTGGTTTCCGGTCAGCGGCTGACCCTCCCGCCACAACGCCGCCACACCCGGATTCAAGTAAGGATGAACGAAGAACGAGTCCTTCTCCTCGTTCGTGTAGCGGACGCCAGCAGCGATCTCGATGTCGTCGGTGACGTCGACCAGCACCTGGGCGAACGGCGACAGCGTCTGGCCCTTGGTGAAGCCGTTCTTCGTGACGGACGCCGCAAAGAACTCCGGCTGCGGTGCATTGCTGTTCAGGAGGCCGAGGAAGCCGAACCACTGACCAAAGTCGCGGTCGGTGTCCTGGAAGAGGAAACCGAGCATGACGTTGAAGCGCCCCTCGAAATCGCTCAGCAGGCGGAGCTCCTCCGAGAAGGAGCGCCACTCCGAGAGCTCGGTGGCGTAGACGGCTCCATCCTGCGACTGGAAGTCGCAGTGGCATGCCCAGGAGTTCTCGTTCTTCTGCCAATTCGTCACCGACGCGAGCGTGAAGTCGCCGAAGCGATATTCGAGATTCGCCGTCAGTGAGTGCGACTCGTAGTCGTTGTAGAGGGCGCCGTCCGCGCGCGCGAACGGGAGCGAGCGCGTCACCTGGGGAAAACGATTCTGCGAGATGCGGAACTTGTCGCGGCAGGGAATCCCCGTGGTCAGGCTGACGCCGCCAGGGCAGTTGTAGATCACGTAGTTCGAGCCCGAGTTCTCGAACTTGCTGCTGGTGTACGCAGCCGTGAACGTCGCCGAGAAAGCCTCCGTCGGATCGAATGCGAGCGTGCCGCGCACCAGGAATTCATCGGAGCCCGGTGTGTCGTCCGTGCCGGCCGGAGCCGTATCCAAGCCAGGCGTCCCTGTCCCGACGTCGAAGGTGGTCCAGTTCTGCGGGCCCGACAGGTTGTTGAACAGGCCGCCGTACATCCTCCCCCAACGCACGGCGACGCGGCCGCCGAGGGTCTCGGTGATCGGGCCGGAGACGATCGCCTCGGCGCGTACTTCCTGCGCCTCGAACTCGTAGTAGGTGCGGCCGATCGCCTCGAGCTCGTCTCCGGGCTTCGCGGTGGTCAGCGAGATCACGCCGGCCGTGGCGTTCTTGCCGAAGAAGAGCGCTTGGGGGCCCTTCAGGATCTCTACCTGCGCGAGGTCGAACATGCCCTCGTTCAGCACGCGGCCCTGCCCGAAGTAGACGCCGTCGAGCACGACCGCGACCGACTGCTCGAGGCCGATGCTGGTCGAGCTCGAGCCGATGCCGCGCATTGTGATCTGCGCGCCCGAGCCGTTCGAGGTGCGCGCGACGAAGAGCTGCGGCGAGAGCCCCGCGATTTTCTCGAGGCTGGTCGCGTCGAACTGCTGGATCCGCTCCTTCGAGAGCGCCGTCACCTGGATCGGCGCGTCTTGGAGGGATTCTTCGCGCTTGCGCGCCGTGATGATGATCTCCTCCAGACCGCCTGAGTCGGCGTCGGCTGGCGCGCTCGCCGCGGGCGCAGCGTCCTGGGCGAAGACCGGGACTGCGAGAAGGAGCGCCAGGGCGGTGGCGAAGAGGCGAAGGCTGGCGGTACCGAGCATGGGTTTTCTCCTGTCGATGCTTGCGCAGCGGCTCCACCGGGAGCCGCGGCCGGCCTGCGGCGCTACTTCGCGCCGAGCCAATCTCGCTTGTCCTGCGACGAGCGGTCCTCGCCGAAGCGGCGCCCGCGCTCGATCAGCTCGAGCATCGGCGGTTTGGACCAGCCCTCGTCGCTCGTGGGCTCGTTGGTCGTGTAGTCGTACACCGTCTGGCGGTGCGCGATGCGCCACTCTCCGGCGCGCTTCTCGCAGCGGTCGAGGTATCGACCCGCGGCGACCATGTCGCGCGGCTGGCCGTTCTCGCGGATGCGATGCGTAGCGATGAAGTAGGCCTCGCTGAACGCGCGCTCGCCGTGCAGCTCGACCAGCGTGTTGCAGATCTGGTGCGAGGTGCGCTCCATGCCGCGCAGCACGGGGATCACCCAGGGCACGAAATCCTTCGCGGTGCCCTTGAAGATGCCGTGATCGTCCGTCGCGTCGGGCCAGAACACCGAGGCGATCAGCGCCTCGTCGCAGCGGTCGATGCCCCGCGCGAGCTTCATCACGAGCTCGTTGATCTCGAGCTTGTCGAGCCACAGGGCGGTGCGTGCATCGGCCATCGGGGAGCCTCGGTCCGGCTGCGGTGGAGCGCCGTGGCTTTGGACCTTGCACGCGATCAAATCTCAATTCAAGACAAATTTTAGTGCGATAAAGTGAGAAGCGAGCGGCCCACTATGCCGCCGAGGGGGGACGATGAGCAGCCGACCTGCCGAGACCGATTGGCGGCACGAGCCTTCGCCAGCGTGGAAGCTTCCTCACATCGGGAACCACCCGATCCCCGGCAGTCGCTACACGTCGCGCGATTTCTTCGCGCGCGAGTGGGAGCAGATGTGGACGCGCGTGTGGCTGCTGCTCGGGCGCGAATCCGAAATCGCGCAGCCCGGCGACTGGCAGATGGAAGAAGTGGGCCCCGAATCGTTCTTGATGGTTCGCCAGGACGACGGCTCGGTGAAGGCCTTCTACAACGTCTGCCAGCACCGCGGGAATCGGCTCGTGTTCCACGAGCAAGGCTCGACCGACCACTTCGTGTGCGCTTATCACGGCTGGGCGTGGCATCGCAGCGGCCGGCTCGACGCGGTGAAGGACGAGGAAGACTTCCCGCAAGGCTCGCCGTGCCGCGCGCTGAAGCTGAAGGAAGTGCGCTGCGAGACCTTCGCTGGCTTCGTGTGGGTGAACATGGATGACGCGTGCATCTCGCTGCGCGAGTACCTCGGCCCGATCTGGGACGACTGGTCGACGTACCCGATCGCGAAGATGCGCCGCTACCTCGCTCGCAGCGTGCGAATGCCCAACAACTGGAAGGTGATCCAGGACAACTTCAACGAGTCCTATCACCTGCGCGCCGT
>JANNKN010000646.1:0-7316 GCA_031396315.1 Deltaproteobacteria bacterium | reverse complement strand
CACGCGCAGCGAGGCGCTGCAGTTCGAGGTCCGGCGATCAGCACGCTGGCGCGTCAACGCATCGAGGCGTTTGCGCGCGCCCCGATGATTTGCCGCGTCACCGAGGTCGGGGCGCGACCTCGAAGGGCAGCGTCTCAATCGCCGTGCTGAGCCCCGCAAGCGAAGCGCGCAG
Source organism: Deltaproteobacteria bacterium (assembly GCA_031396315.1). Classification (GTDB taxonomy): domain Bacteria; phylum Myxococcota_A; class UBA9160; order UBA9160; family UBA6930; genus VGRF01. Next base: position 7,144 of record JANNKN010000646.1, on the reverse strand, counting down.
CGAAGGCGGAGTCCTCGACGCCGAAGCGAAGTAAATCGAGAGAGCACGCACGCCGACGCTATTGACGGCCTCGAAGCTGGAACCGCCTCACCGCCCGCAAATGCTCCGCATACGTATTGCTGAAGACGTGCGTCCCGTCGCCGCGGGCAACGAAGAAGAGGAACTCGGCGCCTGGCGTCGGTTCGACGGCCGCGCGTAACGATGCGGCGCCGGGGTTCGCGATCGGGCCCGGGGGCAAGCCAGGGATTCGGTAGGTGTTGTACGGGTTGCCCTCGTCTTCGAGGTGCACGCGGCGCAGATTGCCGTCGAAGCTCGGGATGCCGTAGATCACCGACGGGTCGGTCTCGAGTCGCATGCCGAGCCGCATGCGGTTGTGGAAGACGGCGGAGATGAGCGGGCGCTCTTCGGCCGCGCCGGTTTCCTTCTCGATCAGCGAGGCGAGCACGATGGTGTCGCGCTTCGAGAGGCCGCGTTTCGCCGCGAGCGGCGCGACCTCGCTCCAGGCACGCTCGAACTGTGCGAGCTGCGCCGTAATGATTTCCCGCACGCTCGCTCCGCGCGGGAAGCGATAAGTCTCGGGGAATAGGAAGCCCTCGAGCGTGGCGCCAGGAACGGCAAATTCCTTCGCGAGCGCGGGGTCGCGTGCCAGCGCCACGTAGTCTGCTTCGCTGCCGAAGCCTGCGCTCGCGAAGCGTGCCGCGATCTCTTCGAGCCGCAGGCCCTCGGGAATCGTGACGGTGTGAAGCCGCACATGGCCCCCGGCGAGCATCGCGAGCACGTCGCGTGCGGCCGCGCCCGCCGCGATCTCGTACTCGCCGACGTGCAGCGCGCCGTCCTTCTTCTCGATCCGAGCGAGCCAGGAGAAGGCGCGCGCATTCCGAATCGCGCCCTTCGCCTCGAGCTGGGCCGCGACGGCGCGGAATGATGCGCCGGGCGGTACGTCGACGATGATTGCGCCACCACTGCGCTCCGGCGCCGCGAGCGCGCGTTCCCACGACTGCTTCGCGAGCCACGCTGCAGCCGCGCCGCCGAGCGCCAGCACCAACACCGCGAGCGCGAGCGTACGCCCCTTCTTCGCGCGCTGGCGGCTCACGTACGCGCGCCCGCCGCGCGTCGCTCGAGAAAAGTTCGCAACAACAAGGTAGCGGCGATCGCGTCCACCTCGCCGCGCTCACGCTTCTTGCTGCTCCGGCCCAGCTCGCGAAGCGTGCGCTCCGCTTCGCGTGAGGTCCAGCGCTCATCGAGCGTCTCGACCGGGATGCCGGACTTTTTGGCGAGTTCCTCCGCAAAGCGCAGCGCGGCGAGCGCCTCGGGCCCACGCCGGCCGCTCATGTGGATCGGCAGCCCGATCACGACACAGCCAGCGCCGCGCTCCTTCACCAACTGTGCGAGCGCCGCGACGTCTCGCGCGCGGCCGTGGCTCTCGAGCGCGCCCGCCGGAAACGCCACGCGCTCCTCCGGGTCCGAGATCGCGAGCCCGATGCGCTTCGCACCGAGATCGACGCCGAGCACGACCATTCCCTAATGGGCCGCGCGCGAGCCGCGCGCCACTGCCTCGGCGCGGCGGTCGAGCGCACGCTGTGCGGCTCGTCGCAACGGCTCGTCGCGCGATTGCAGCGCATCCGCGAGCAGCGCCACCGCCTGATCGCCGGGCACGGTCGCTAGCGCGGACGCCGCCGCAACCTTCACGTCCTTCAGCCAACGCCCGGTAAGGCCCGCCTTGCGCCGCATCACCGAGCCGAAAATCACGTTGGCTTCGGGCCTGCCAACGCGGCCGAGCGCGCGCAGGATCTCCTTCGCAAGCTCGACGTCCTTCGCTTCGAGGGCGCGTTCGAGGGCGTGTCCGAGCGGCGTGACTGCCTTCGCGCTCGCGGTACCGCCAAGGTGCTGGACCGCCGAGCTCACGACCTCGCGCCCGCCGCGCAGCCCGCGCGTCAGCCCGTCCACCGCGTCCTCGGTGCCGATGCGCACGAGCGCTCGTGCGGCTTCTTCGCGCAGTACCGCGTCCGGGCCGGCCGCGAGTTCCGCGAGCCGCTCCACCGCACCCGGGTGCTGCATCATTCCGAGGATGTGCGCGGCAGCGCGCGCGATCTCGCGCTCGGGGCGAGCGAGGCGTTGCATCAACTCCGGGACCGCGCGTTCGCCGAGCGCGAGCACGAGCGGCACGAGGCGCTCGCGCTGCACCACCTCGGGATACGCGGGCATGCGTTCGAGCACCGCGGCGGCCGCCGGCTCGCCGACGAGCGCAAGAATCTGCGCGGAGCGCACCTGCTCCGCACCCTTGCCGCGGGCGGTGCGCTCGAGCAAGTCGCGCAGTGCGTCGCCCTGACAGAGCGAGACGAGAAAGCTGCGCGCGATCTCGCCGAGGCGCTGCTCCTTCGTCTCGACGTGCTGCGCGAGCGCGTCGAGCACGCGGTACAGCTGGTTCGCATCGCGCGCGCGCTCGGCCTCAGTGATCGCGCGGCGCGCGAGATCGAGATAACTCGCGGCGTTGCTGCAGCCGCGCAGCTCGCCGAGCAGGGTGTCGAGCGGGGCCGCATGCGGCGCATCCGCGATCGGCAACGTGTCCGAGTCGGAATCCGAATCGGGCGCGTCCGCGAACTCGGGATCCGGCGCGACTTGCACGACCGGGGCGGTGTCGGACTCCGCCTCCTCGGCGACCGTGATCAGCTCGACATCGGTGTCTTCGTCGTCCGGCGTCTGCTTTGCGGCGAGCGACATTGCGGGGATTGGCGCTGCAGTCGGCGCCTCAGCGGCGGCGGTCTCTACGGCGATCCCGATCGGGACGAGCGCGGTGAGCCGGGCCACGAACGCGGGCCCGCTCAGGTCGCGCAGCGCCGGGTCCGCGAGCAGGTGCACGAAGCCGGCGAGCGCGTCTCCGTCCAGCTCCGGGTCGAAGCGTACGCGCGTCAATCCGCGCGCAGCGAGATCGCGCAACAACTCGCCAAGCCGCGCGTGCTGGAGGTGGCCACCGCTCCTGACTTCACGGAAGCCAAAAGGAGTCAGCTCGAGCTCCAGCGCGCCGTGCCGCGCGAGGTCGGTGCGCCAGGCGCGGACACAGCGGTCGAAGACGGCGGCCAGCTTCGGCTCGCCCGGGGCGAAGACACTGCGCGCCTTGACGACGCTTGCGAGCTCGAGCAGCAGAACCGCGAGCTCGGGCGCCGAGCGACCGGCCGGCAAGGCCGCCGACTCTGCTACGCCGCGATCGCGCGCAGTGCGCTCCATCCTTCCCCCCGAAACAACGGCAGAACGCGCTGAATCGCGCTCATTGTGACGAGAGATTCTGCCGCGCGCTTGACGCTGTGCGTCTGCGTCGGAGAAACTGCAGCGACCGGGTTCCCCCCACCCAGTCGCCCCGAACTTTCCTCCGCGGTCCCATGCGGAGCAATCATCGAAACGCAGCGTGAAGGACGTCCGGCGCAGCCCCGGACGTTCGTGGCGATCGCAATCGCGACCGGTCTCGGTGCCGGTTTCGCACCTTTCGCGCCGGGAACTTTCGGCGCGGCGCTGGCGATCCCGATTTTCGTGTTACTTTCGCACTCGTTCTGGGGGCTGACTTTGGCGTTGGGGGCGCTGATGGCGGCGGGCACATGGGCGGCGGGAGAGGCCGAGCGCGCGTTCCGGCGCGGCGACGACGGCCGCATCGTGATCGACGAGGTCGTGGGTCAACTGCTCGCGCTCGCGCCGCTGTTTGCGCTGCCTGCGACGTCGCGCACGAATTTTTCCGCGGTTGTGACCGGATTCGTCGCATTCAGGCTGTTTGATATCGCCAAGCCAGGGCCGGTGCGGTGGGCCGAGCGGCGCTTCGAAGGAGGGCTGGGTGTAATGTTGGACGACGTCGTCGCAGGCGCGTTGGCCGCCGTCGTCCTCGCCGGGCTCATCGCTGCGGGGTTGTTCGAGTGAGCGCAGAGATCCTCACGATCGGCGATGAGCTGCTGCGCGGCGAGATCGTCGATTCCAACAAATCGTTCCTGTCCGAGAAACTGCTCAGCATCGAGGTCGAGACGCGCTTCCACGCTTCGGTGAACGACGACCCTGGCGACATGCGCGACGCGTTCCTGCGCGCAGCCGAGCGCAGCCCCATCGTGCTCGTCTCCGGTGGACTCGGCCCGACGCGCGACGACCTGACGGTCGAAGTGCTCGCGGCGACGTTCGGGCGCGAGCTCACGCAGCATGAGCCCTCGCTGCGGAAGATCGAAGCGATGTTCACGCGCCTCGGGCGCGAGATGACGCCGAGCAACGCGAAGCAGGCGCTCGTGCCCATGGGCGCGGAGGTGCTGCCGAACCCGGTGGGCACCGCGCCGGGGTGCATGCTCGATGTCGGGCGCGCCGTGTTCTTCTGCATGCCCGGCGTGCCGCGCGAGCTGTACCGGATGATGGAAGAGCAGGTGCTACCGCGCGTCGCCGTGCGCCTCGGCGGAGGGCGCGGCGTGATGCGCGCGGCGTTGCTGCGCACCTTCGGCGTCGGCGAATCGAATCTCGAGGACATGCTGAAGGACGTCGGCCGCGAGCCGGGTGTCGTGCTCGGCTTCCGCACGTCGTTCCCTGACAACTTCCTGCGCCCGGTCGCACGCGCCGCCACGCTCGAGGAAGCCGAAGCGAAGCTCGCGCGCGCTTGCGCGGCGATCGCGGAAAAGCTCGGGCCGCTGGTTTACACGCGCGGCGAGGAAACGATGGAGGCCGTGGTCGGGCACATGCTTGCGGAGCGCGGCCTGACGATCGCGACTGCCGAGTCGTGCACGGGCGGCCTGATCGGCGCGCGCATCACCGCCGTGCCTGGCTCCTCGCGCTACTACCGCGGCGGCGTCGTCGCCTATGCGAACGAAGCGAAGCGCGACCTGCTCGGCGTGCCCGAGGCGTTGCTCCGCGAGCACGGCGCAGTCTCTGGGCCGGTGGCGTGTGCGATGGCGGAGGGCGCCCGCTCACGGCTCGGCGCAGATTTCGCGCTCGCGACGACGGGCATCTCGGGCCCAGACGGCGGGACCCCCGAGAAGCCCGTCGGCCTCGTCTGGATCGCGCTCGCCTCGAAGGACGGCGTCGAGGCCGAACAGATGGTGTTCCCGTTCGACCGCGAGCGTCACCGTGCGATCACCGCGCAGACGGCACTCGACTGGGTTCGACGCGCGCTGCTCGGCCTTCCGCGCGTCGTGCCGCGTTACGTGCGGGGGAAGTCGTGACGTCGGAAAGCAGCCGAGGGTCGCGGCGCCCCGCTGGCAAGGAGCGGCCGGCGCCGGCGTATCGCGTCATACGCCAAGCCGGCCGCGACGCAGCCAGCGGGGATGCCGCGCCCCTCGGCCCCTCCGCGCGCAAGCACGGCTTCGCGGTGCGGGCCTTCTTTGCGGTCGCGCTCGGCGGTGAGCTGCGCGAGCGGTCTGCGCAGCTTGCGCGCGAGCTCGCGGCCCGGCCCGGTGGCGAAGGGGTGCGCTGGACTGCGCCGGATTCGTATCACCTCACGCTGCGCTTCCTCGGCAATGTCGCCACGAGCGCGATCGCGCAGCTCGCGGAGCGCGCCCACGATGCGCTCGCCGGCTGCGCGCCCTTCGCGCTCACGTTCGGTGCGCCGCTCGCGTTTCCGACGGCGCGGCGCCCCAAGCTGATTGCACTCGCGGCGCAGCCCGAAGATCTGCTCGCGGAGCTCTCCGCGCGGCTCGAGAAGGTTGCGGTGGAGCAGGGCATTCCTCCCGAGGCGCGCGCCTTCCGTGCGCACCTCACGCTCGGCCGCGTGCGCGCACGGCGCACTCCCGCGCTCGCGGCGCCGGCTCCCGAAGGCTTTCAGCTCGTGCGCGAAGTCGTGCTGTTCCGCAGCGACCTCGGTCACGACGGCGCTCAGTACTCCGCGCTCGCCACGTTGCCCCTCGGCGCGGCGCTCGCGGAAAACGCTCACTCACCCCTTTCACACTGAAAAACCAAGGAGCACTCATGGCGAAACCCGAAGTTCAGCAGCAAGCGGCCGGCGATGCCAAGCGCAAGGCGATCGAGACGGCGGTCTCGGCGATCGAGAAGCAGTTCGGTAAGGGCGCGATCCTCTCGATGGGGGACGAATCCGTGGACAAGGAGATCCCGAGCTTCTCGTCCGGCTCGGTGAGCATCGACGTCGCGCTCGGCATCGGTGGTTACCCGCGCGGGCGCGTGGTCGAAATCTACGGCCCGGAGTCGAGCGGCAAGACGACGCTCTCGCTGCACGCGGTGGCGGAAGTGCAGAAGGCCGGTGGCGTGGCGGCGTTCATCGACGCCGAGCACGCGCTCGACGTGAATTACGCGCGCCGGCTCGGCGTGAAGGTGGAGGATCTGCTCGTCTCGCAGCCCGATACCGGCGAGCAGGGGCTCGAGATCACGGACGTGCTGCTGCGCTCCGGTGCGATCGATCTGGTCGTGATCGACTCGGTCGCGGCGCTCGTGCCGCGCGCCGAGATCGAAGGTGAGATGGGCGACCAGCACATGGGCTTGCAAGCGCGCTTGATGAGCCAGGCGCTGCGCAAGATCACCGGCACCGTCTCGAAGTCGCACGCCACGGTCATCTTCATCAACCAGATCCGCATGAAGATCGGTGTGATGTTCGGCAACCCCGAGACGACCACCGGCGGCAATGCGCTCAAGTTCTATTCGTCGATTCGCCTCGACGTGCGGCGCATTGCAGCGCTGAAGGACGGCGATGAGGTGATCGGTAACCGCACGCGCGTGAAGGTGGTGAAGAACAAGGTCGCGCCGCCGTTCCGGCAGGCCGAGTTCGACATCCTCTACAACGAGGGCGTCTCCTACGAGGGCGACCTGCTCGACATCGGTGTGGAGGTCGGCCTCGTGGAGAAGAGCGGCTCCTGGTTCTCGTACAGTGGTGAGCGCATCGGTCAGGGCCGCGAGGCCGCTCGGCGCTTCCTCAAGGAGAACCACGACTCGCGCGACCGGCTCGCCGAGGCGGTCTACGCCGCGAAGGGCATCAAGCGGGGTGTGCCCGTCGCGGGTCGCGAGGCGGTAGTCAAGGAATAGGCGTCAGCTGCCATCTGACGCCATGATTCGGGCACCCCCCGAATCCGGGCGGAGCGGCCCGCCGCGCATCGGCAGCCGCTCCGCCCACCCATTCCACGGTCGTCCTGCCGGCCCAATCCGCGCCGTCCGCCGAGGCCCGACTCGGGGCGCTTTTGCGACC
>JANNKN010000638.1:0-19115 GCA_031396315.1 Deltaproteobacteria bacterium | reverse complement strand
GCGACGACCTGACGACCGCGCTGCTCGACGCCGAAGTGGACGGCGAAACGCTCACCGGTCCCGAGCTCGCCTCGTTCTTCGTGCTGCTCGTCGTCGCGGGCAACGAGACCACGCGCAACGCGATATCCCACGGCATGAAGGCGCTGTGCGACTACCCCGAGCAGCGCCGCAAATGGGCCGCGAACTACGACGGCCTCGCCGAAACCGCGCTCGAAGAGATCGTGCGCTGGGCGTCGCCCGTGATCCACTTCCGCCGCACCGCGACGCGCGACACCGCGCTCTCGGGCCAGGCCATCAAGGCCGGCGACAAAGTCGTGATGTGGTACGGCAGCGGCAACCGCGACGAGGACGCGTTCACGCGCCCGTACGAGTTCGACCTCGCGCGCGACCCCAACGAGCACGTCGGCTTCGGCGGCCCCGGCCCGCACTTCTGCCTCGGCTCTCAGCTCGCGCGCCGCGAGATGCGCGTGATGTTCCGCGAGCTGTTCCGCCGCATGCCGGATCTCGAGATCACGGGCGAGCCGGAGATGTTACGGAGCAACTTCATTCATGGGATCAAGCACATGCAATGCGCTTGGGGAAAGCGGGCGAGCTGATGCCTCTGATCGAAGGCGGCTGCCTCTGCCGCGCGGTCCGCTACATCGCGCGCGCGGAGCCCGTCGTGGTTCGCGCGTGCTGGTGCCGCGTCTGCCAGTACTTCGCGTCGGGGAACGCGACGATCAATCTCGCCTTCCCGAGCGAGTCCCTCACCGTCACGGGTGAGCTGAAGGATTATTCGACCTCCGCCGACAGCGGCTCCCACATGCATCGCCGCTTCTGCCCGGCCTGCGGCGTTCACGTCTTCAGCGAAGCGGAGGAGCGCCCGCATCTCGTGATCGTGCGCGCGGGCACGCTCGATGATCCGGAGATCGCCGTGCCGCAAGGCGCGATCTGGACGGCGTCGGCGCCGCGCTGGGCGAAGATCGATCCGGGGCTGCCGCAGTTCTCAGGACAGCCGCCAGCTCCGATCGTGAGGAAGCCGTAGCGCCGAGGGCGCCCTAACGAGCTGGCCGCGCCCGGCGTTCGGACGGCGCGATACGTCGCGTGCTGTTCCCCAACGCGTTCGCCGCTGCCATGCTTCCAGCACCGGCGCAGAATGCTCGGACGCACCGAGGACAGAATCGGGGGAGCACTCGAAGCGTGCCTTCATTCACGAAGCTCATTCAGGCCATCTCGGATCCACTTACGAATCGACTCCGTGCCCGATCGAGAGCGAAGCGCCTGCATCGCGCTCCGTTCTACGAGAAGTACCCGTACCGCCACGAGCTCCCTCTAGCGACCTGCGATGCCAGAGGAGCGATCGACGTCGAGCGGCGGTTCTTCTTCAATCGCGTCCCGAAGTCGGCCAACACGACCGTGACGGGCCGGCTCGCCGAGTTGAAATTCAAACGGGTCGTCTCGGCCCACGAGGCGAGGGCGGCATTCGTCCGACCTTCCGAGCTGACGGCCCACGAAGTGGCGGAGTTCGAGGGCTTCTTCAAGTTCACGATCGTTCGCAATCCGTACGCGCGCGCGTTTTCTGCGTACACGAACAAAATCGTGGGCGGGCGGAAGCTGGATTACATGCGCAGAGCGGGCAGCCCGGGGCCGGCTCCGAGTTTCCTCGAGTTCTGCGAGTACCTCCAGCGGGGCGGGCTGTATGAGAACGCGCACTGGGCACCGCAGGTGTCCCTGATGCTCATCCCCGTCGATCGCTTCGACTTGATCGGGAGGCTCGAGACACTGAACGAGGCTTGGAGTTCCATCGTCGAGCGGATCGAACCCGGAAGCGCGCGAGTTTCGGCGGAGCGACCCGGGGCAAAGTCGGCGCCGAGCGAGGGCAAGCCCGAAGCCCACTACGACGAGCGATCGGCCGACATCATTAGGAAGCTGTATCGCAGGGATTTCGAGACTTTCGGGTACTCGATGCAGGTGCTCTACGAGCCACGCTGATCGCCGAACGGCGGGGACCCCGAGCTCATTCCGTCTCGGCGCCGACCGAGGCATCCGCGCCGATCGCCGCCAGCCCGGCGCGCACGCACTGGAGGTCGTCGGCCTCCGAGCCCCCTGAGACGCCCATCGCCGCAACGGGGACACCGTCGATGATCACCGGCACGCCGCCGCCGAAGGTGACCATGCGCGGCCTCATCATCACGCCGAGCCGCACGGTCTCGCCGCTTCGAGTGATCATCTCGTTGACCTTGTCCGTCGGCATGCAGGCGAACTGGGCGCACGTGAAGGCCTTGTCCTGGGCCACGCCGAGCGAAACCAGGAACGCCCGCGGACTGCGCAGCAGAGCGAGCAGATTTCCGCCGGGATCACACACCGCCACCACCATGTTGAGCCCGAGCTCGTTGGCTCTGTCGAGGGTCGCCTTGCACAGCGACCAAGCGGCTCCGGCGGTGAGGGTCTTCGGACCGTCTTCGGTGATTCCCACGGCGCTGCCTCCCCAGAGTGTTCGGTTCCGGTGAGTATGCAGCGTGCCGCGGTTCAACAGGGAACGTGAGATTCCAGTGCCGCGAGTGCGAGAATCAGCGCGGAGTCGAGTCGGTTCGCCGCTCAGCAACCGACACACCGGTCACGCCCTGAGTCTCCAGCGCGGCACGCACCTCCTGCGCGCGCTCGTCGGAAGCCGGGACGCCCACCAGATACCCCCCGTGGTGGGGATCCTTCATGGCAATGCGCGCGTCCGCTTTCCAGCGAGCGAGCCCCGCGAAAATTCCCAGGATCAAGCCCGCGCCGCTCCCGACGGCGAGTCCCTTGAAGACTCCGACGGTCGTTTCCGGTGAGACGAGGCCGATCGCTTGCGGGACTCCAGTCAGGGCGAGGAACGCTCCGACCGCCGCCCCGATCGCGATTCCGATGGGCAATGCCAGCGGGATCCCTGTCTTTTGTCCGACCGGTTGATCCACCACGGCGTTGCCTTCGACCCGCAGGACGCTGATGTCATCGCTCGGGAAGCTGGATCCGACCAGTGTTTCAACGGCGCGTTTCGCATCGTCTCCGGTCTTGACTGTCGCAGTGATCTGTTTCATCGCGGTCCTCCCATCGTCGAAATCTCGCCCGCGTGGCCAACTTCGGGGCGGTACTCGCTCCGTGGTGAGCAAGGAGCATGCCGTCCTCCGGGCGTAGCTCGGTGCGCGTTGCCGAAGCGAAGCCGGCCCTGAAGCCTCAGTCGAGCGCTGGGTGCCGAACGGGCACACCACTTTGTAGAAGGGGCTCGGCGCCAAGCGCGACGCGCTCGTCGTTTGAACCCGGCGCCGCGACATCGCGCTCACCTCGCGGCGTGCGCACCCGCCAACCATCTCCCATCCTGCATCACCGCCAACTTCGCGTGCTCCTGCAGAACGCGGATGTCGTTGAGCGGAGCTCCCTCCACCACGACGAGATCTGCGAGGGAACCCGCCGCGAGCGTGCCGAGTCTCCCGCTCGGGTCGAAGGCCAGGCCACCGTTGCGCGTCGCACAGAGCAGCGCTTCTGCAGGGGCCATCCCGAACAGCTCGACGAAGTACTCGAGATCCTTCGCATAGGTGCCGTGCGGCGCGATGCTGATGCCGTAATCACCGCCGACCACGAGGCGCACGCTGGCGGCGCGCAGCTTCGCGACGGTCGCGATCGTGGCTTCGACCTCCGCCTCGTAGCCCTGCTTGCGCACGGTCTCCTTCGAGACGCCGAGGCTCTCGCACTGCGCGAGGTACTGAATCTCCCAGGCGATCGCGGGGCCGACGAAGATGCGATCGCGATGCTCTGCGAGCAGTGCGACGGCCTCGTCGTCGAGGTAGTTGGCGTGGCCGATCAGCTCCACGCCCGCGCGCACCGCCTGCTTCACCGCAGCGGCAGAGCGCGCGTGGCAGGCGACGCGCAGCTTGCGGCGGTGCGCTTCGTCCACGATCGCGGCCACTTCCTCGTCGCAGAACGAGAGCTCGCCGGGCAGGCAGGTCGGGTTGATCGATTCGCCGTCGAGGAAGATCTTCACGATGTCGACGCGCTTCTTGCGCTGCTCGCGTACGGCTTGGCGTAGCGCCCACGGGCCGTCGGCGATTTGGCTGAGGCCCGCGTTGCCGTCGACGTTGCTGGCGGTCGCGCCGAGATCGCGCCCCGCAGCGAGCAGGCGCGGGCCGGGGATGCGACGCGCGTCGATGGCATCGCGCAATGCGACGTCGATTCCGTAGGTCGAGCCGAAGCTGATCGCGGAGGTGAAGCCCGACGAGAGCATCAGCCCGGCGTTCATCACGGCCGTGATGGTGGATTGCTCGACGGGCGTGTCGCCGATCGCGAACGGGCTCGCGTCCGCGAACGAGAGGTGCGCGTGGGTCTCGGTCATGCCGGGCATCACGAACCTGCCCGCGAGGTCGGTCAGTTCGCAGCCCGCCGGCAGCGACGGCAGGTCGCTGCGCGCACCGGCGAAGCGAATCGTGTTGCCGGAGATCCAGACGGCGCCGTCTGCAATCACCCGCTCGCTCGTCGCCGTGAAGAGCTTGGCGTTCGTGAGCGCCTGGTCGCGGGCGCTCATTTCGGCCCCGATCTGTTGGGCCGCGGCCTCACGACGCGAAGAAGGAGGTCTTCTTCTCCCCGTTCGGCCCGTAGACGGGCTCACCGCGCTCCACCAGGTACGCCTGGTTCACGCTCTCGACGAGGTTCGCCTGCCCGAGCAGCTCGACCATCTTCGCGTAGTTCGGGTGCTTGAAGTGCGCCGCGAGCGAGTCGCCGTCGTCCCAGAGCTCGTACACCTGCACGCGCGTGGGCACCGAAGGATCCGGCGCGAAGCAGTAGTCGCGGCAGCCTCTCTCCTCGCGGCGCGTCTTCATCTGACACTCCGCGGTGAGCGCGACGGCGCGGTCGCGATCCTGCTGGTTGTGGAATCCCAAGGCTGCGACGACGATGACCATTTGGCTCTCCCTGTGGGGTTATTAGGCGTGCTCAGTGCGCGGCGTCGCGCGTCCAACGCCGGTGCGAAGGCCCCTCGGGCCCGCGCTTGGCGCCCGCGTGCTCGGGATAGACGGTCGCGGTGTAGAGGTCGCCGTGCGCGTCCATCGCGAGCTGGTGGATGTAGATCGCGAGGCCGTCCACGCGCTCCAGCACCGCGCCGCTGTCCTCGTCGAGAATCGCCAGGTTGCTCGCCTTGTCGCTCGCATAGATCTGCTTGCCGTAGCTGGCGAGGCTGAGCGGCGTGATGTGCGTCCACTCGTCGATGAACTTACCGTCCGGGTCGAGGCGCTGGATGCGGTGGCGGCAGCCGGGGATCGGGCGCGCGCGGTGTTCCGCGATCTGGCCGCGCACGGTCATGTAGTCGTGGAAGTTGCCGCCGCACAAGTCGGCGACGAGCAGGCGCCCCTGAGAATCCTGCGCGAGCGCGTGGGGCGTGTTGAACTCCGCAGGACCGCGGCCCCAGCCGCCGACCGAGCGAATGAACTCGCCTTCGGGCGTGAACCACACCAGCCGCGAATTCCAGTAGCCGTCCGCGACGACGATGTTGCCGTTCGCTTGGATGGCCACCGCGGTCGGGCCGTTGAAGTGCCGCTCGTCGTCGCCCCACGCGCCGAAGGTGCCGAGCGTCAGTAACAGCTCACCGTCCGGGCGGTACTTGCGGACCACGTGCCCATCGCGGTCCGTCGTCCAGAACAGCCCGTCCTTCTCGATGTAGAGCGTGTGCCCACCGAGCGCGAAGCCGCGCTCGTCGGATTTGCCCCACTTGCCGAGAAAGTGGCCCCCGCGATTGAACATCGAGACGCTGCTCTTCCCCATCTTCTGCTTCATCGCGAGCGGGTGAGCCGCCCAGTGCTCGACATCGCGGGTGAAGAGATAGATCACGCCCTGCGCGTCGACGGCGACGCCCGATCCCATCTCGAACTGCATGCCGGGCGGGTACTTGGGCCACTTCTCTACGAGCGCATAGCCGGCACGCGGGTCGCTCTTCGCGGCGGGGTCGGCGACGTCGTGGGACACACACATGCGCGAAGCCTCGCTCACTGGACACCGGAGGATGCAAGAGTGCGCCGCGCTTCAGCAACCCGCGCAGCCGAAGGTGATATCACTCACGGCGCGTCGGCCTGCTGAGGAACTACGGATTCGCGGACCGGCCGACGCTGGCCGACGTGGAGACGACGCTGAAGACCGCGATGACGCACGGCGAGTTGGCCGAGTACTTGCGGGCGAAGCGGCCGCAGGTGCTCGAGACGATTGCCCGCGTCCGCCGCGAGCGGCTCACGTTCTTGTCCGAACGCAAGCTGATCGAGCTCGCGGGCGAGACGGCGCTGCTCGCGGAGAACGGAATCGCCGGCGCCGTGCTCGAAGCCGGCTGCGCGCTGGGCGGCTCGGCGCTCGTGCTCGCGGCCGCGAAGGAGCCGGAGCGGCCGCTCTACCTCTACGACATGTTCGGGCTGATCCCCCTACCGGGCCTCCGCGATGGCTGGAAGGCCTGGCGGCTGACGGTTCTGAACCGTCTCGGGCTGCGCAAGGGACATGGGGGAGACAAGTACTACGGATACGAAAGCGACTTGTTGGGGAAAATCCTGGGCTCTTTCCGTGCTTACGATCTCGATCCGGAGCGCATGCACGTCACGGCCGTGAAGGGCAGGCACGAAGTGACTCTCGCGGAGCCGCCGCCTTTCGGGGTCGCGCTCGCCCACATCGATTCCGACTGGTACCGCTCGGTGGAGGTCGGCGTGCGCGCGCTGGCGCCCGTGCTCGCGGTCGGCGGGAGGATCGTGTTCGACGACTATCATTCGTTCCCTGGCTGTCGGCGCGCGGTCGACGCGTACTTCGCCGCCGAGCGCGGGCGGCACTTCGAGCTCGTCGGCGCGCCCGCACGCAAAGCGCTGCACGCGGTCCGAACTTCGGAAGCTGGCTGACGCCATCCCGTTGCCCGGCGTGGGGCGCTCGTCCGCGGAGTGCTAATCCGCTCGCACTCGCCCGACTCCCGAGGAGCACCGTCTGATGGCTCAGCCTGCACTCGCCGCCGCCGCTCGGTACGGCTCGCTCGGCCGAATCCTGCTCGTCGATCTGACGGCGCGCACGACCCACGTCGAGGCGCTCGACGAAACGATTTACCGCCAGTTCCTCGGCGGCTACGGCCTCGGCGCCTACTTGATGTGGAAGCACTACCCGGCCGGCGCCGACCCGCTCGCGCCCGAATCGTGCTTCGCGATCGTGTCGGGCCTGCTGACGGGCGCGCGCACGCCGTTCTCGGGGCGCATCCAAATCGTCGCGAAGTCTCCCCTCTCGGGGACGTGGGCCGACTCGAACTCGGGCGGCAGCGTCGCGAGCCAGCTGCGGCGCGCGGGTTACGACGGGCTACTTGTTACGGGCCGCGCGAGCGAGCCGACGGTACTCGTGGTACGCGACGCACAGGTGACGTTCGAGCCGGCCGGCGAGCTGTGGGGCAAGGAGATCCCGCCTGTTTTCGACGCGCTGCGGACGCGCTACGGCAAGCAATCCGAAGTCGGCGTGAGCGCGATCGGCCCGGCCGGCGAGCAGCAGTCGCGCATCGCGAGCGTGATGAACGACCGCTACCACGCCTTCGGCCGCCAGGGCTTCGGCGCGATCTACGGCTCGAAGAATCTGAAGGCGATCGTCGTCCACGGCTCCGGCGAAGTACCGATCGCGCGGCCTGAGAAGTTCCGCGCGCTCTGCCAGGCGATCACGCAGGACTACAAGCAGGACCTCTCCTGGAGGACGCGCTTCATGGTCTGGTTCGCGAAAGCGAAGCCGATGATGGGCTTCATGTATCGGGCGATGTCGCGCTTCGGCATCAAGGTGGACGCGCCAGTGCAGGCGATGCGCCAGCTCTGGTCGGATCGCGGCACGACGGGTGCGGTGGCACTCAGCATCGAGAATGGCGACGGGCCCGTCAAAAACTGGAAAGGCGTCGGCTCGCGTGATTTCCCGATCGCCACGAAGGGCATCAAGCTCGACGGCGACGCGGTCGCGAAATACGTCACGAGGCGGCTCTCCTGCGGCGATTGTCCGGCGCCGTGCAAGGGCATCGTCGCGGTCAGGAGCCGCGGGCTCTCGGACGTGCGCCGGCCGGATTACGAGACGATCGCCGGCTTCGGCGCCGCGATCCTGAACGACGACCTCGAGGTGGTCACCGCCTGCCACGACGCCTGCAATCGTTATGGCATCGATGCGGTCAGCTCGAGCGCGACGATCGCGTGGGTGTGCGAGGCGGTGGAGGAGGGGATCCTCACCGCGAAGGATCTCGACGGCATCGACATGCGCTGGGGCAATGGCGAGAGCGCGCTCGCGCTCACCATCAAAATGGGAACTGGCGAGGGCTGTGGGGCGTGGCTGCGACACGGCCTCGCGCGCGCATCGAAGCACGTCGGGCGCGGCAGTGAGCGCTTCGCGGTGCACATCCACGGCGTCGAGCCCGCGTATCACGATTCGCGCTTCACCTCGATGATGGGCGTGAGCTACATCAGCGACCCGACGCCGGGCCGGCACACCACGGGCACGGCCTCTTGGCGTGAAACCTTCAACGTCGCGTTCCCGATCCCGGGTGCCGTCGACGAAAAGGACACCCAGATCGGCTGGCGCACCACGGAGAACAAAGGCGTCGCGCAAGCGGTCTACAGCAACGCGCATCAGGTGATGAACGGCCTCGGGCTCTGCCTGTTCACGAACATGACCGGCGGCTTGCCCTGGCTCGACCTCACCAACGCGCTCACGGGCTGGGACCTCGACGCGAAGGAATTGCTGCGCTGCGGCGAGCGCATCCAGAACCTGCGCGCAGCCTTCAATCGCCGCGAGGGCATCGCGCCCGCGGACTTCAAGCCGCATGCGCGCATGATGGGGCAGGGCGACGGCCTAATGACTGACGGCCCGCTGCGAGGCATCACGGTTCCGCTCGAGGAGCTGCGGCGCGACTACTACACCGCGATGCAGTGGAACACGCAGACCGGGCACCTGAAGACCGCACACGCGCGCGAGCTCGGCATCGACGGCCTGTTGGCGGGTTACCTCGACGCATGAGCTGGCTCGAACGCGTGCGCTCCGTATTTCAGCGCGACGCCGCAGGCTCGATCCGCGTGCACGTGATCTTGAAGGGTCGCATCGGCGAAGGCTGGTACGACGTGGATCAGCAGATCCCGCTCCCAGCCGGCGCGACGCTCGCGACGCTGATCGAGCGCGCCGAAAGGCGCGGCATCGACATGCGGCGCGCGATCGACGAGAGCCCGCACCTGCGCCACACGCTGATGTGGAACGGTCAGCGCGCGCCGGTAGACGAGAACCTCGGCCGCGCGCTCGCCGACGGCGATCAGGTCTACCTGCTCGGTCCGCTCGCCGGCGGCTGACGGCAGCGCTCGCGATTCGTCCGCATTCGAGGGCGCTCCTAGCCCGGCGGGAAGGGCCGGTTCAAACTCCGCGCTCACCCGTCCTTTCCGCTGGAGTCCCCATGTCCCCCCGCATCGTCTGCGCGTTCGTCGCGCTCGTCGCGCTCGCCCCGCTCCCGTCCGCCGCCGACTGGGTGAAGTTCGGGTCGGGCGGCTTCGGTTCGAAGTGGGATGATCCCGTACACCCGAATCCTGGCGTCGCGACCTGGGGCTTCGTCGCCGACGGCACGACGGTTACGCCGAGCTTCTACCTGGCGGACGAAGTGGTGGGCGGCAGCGACGTGACGCAGCTGCGCGCGGACTTCGACGCTGTGCACGGCGCGGGCGCGTTCGACGCCGCGCTCGCGCGCGCGTTCGACACCTGGAGCCGTGTCGCCGGCATCACGTTCGTCGGACCGATCGCGGACGGCGGCGGCGCGTTCGGCGCGACGGGGGCGACGTCCCCCGACATCCGCATCGCCGCGTTCGCGCCGCTCGCCAATTCGGGCTTCTCGTTCGTCGGCGCGGTCGGCTTCGGTCCGCCCGGCGACGACCTGAACTTTCCCGACCCGGTCGCCGGCGACATCGCGTTCAATCTCGCGCAGCCGCTCCACCTCCATCCGGGCGCAGAGGGCGCTCCCTTTGGCGTCTTCGCCAACGACCTCGAAGGGCTGATGCTTCACGAACTCGGACACGCGGCGATCGGCCTCGGCCATCCCGCGGCGGGCCCCGAGGAAGTGATGTTCGTCGGCGCTGGCTGCTGCGCCGCGATCAACCGCGAGCCCTCGCCCGACGACATCGCCGGCGCGCGGTCAGTCTACGGAGCGTCGGCGACGCCAGCGTGCGCGAATGGGCTCGATGACGACGGCGACGGCGGCAAGGATTTCGCACCCGCGTCCGGCGCCGCCGACACGGGCTGCATGAGCGCGAGCGATGCGAGCGAGAAGGGCGCACTGCTCTGCGACGACGGCCTCGACAACGACGGAGACAGCGGCATCGACTTCCGCAGCGCGCCGTTCGCCGGGGACATCGGCTGCGCGAGCGCGCAGTCCGACATCGAGGCGCCGCAGTGTCAGGACGGCCTGGACAACGACCTCGATGCGACCTTCGACTTCGACGGCGGTGCGTCCGCGAACGATGGAGCACCGCTCGGCGCGCCCGATTCGGAGTGCGTCGCATTCACGCAGGATCTCGAGGTGTCCGACCTCGACGGCGACGGCGTGGAGGACACGGCGGACAACTGCCCCTACTTCCCGAACCCGGGCCAGAGTGACGTCGGGGGCGTCGGTGCGGCCGCGCCGCCCGATGGCATCGGGGACGCGTGCCAGTGCGGCGACGTGAGCGGAAACGGGCGCGTCACGACCGCGGACGCGACGCTGATCACGCGCTCGCTGCTGGTTCCACCCACTGCGACGCTGGCGAGGCCCGACCTGTGCGACGTGAACGGCAACGGCGCGTGCACGACCGCAGACGCCGTGATCACGACGCGCAGCTTGCTCGTGCCGCCGACCACGACGATCCAGCAGGCATGCCCCGCGACGCAGGCGCCGCAGCCGCTCTAGCGGAGTGCCCGCTCGCGGCGTGGACGAGAACCTCGGCCGCACGCTCGGGGACGGCAGGCGGCGGCTCGTAGTGCCCCTCGACACCGCGCGCTTGGCCCTCCAGCATGGCGCGCCATCGCCTACCGCTTGTCCCGGAGCCTGCGTTTGGTCCCGATTCCCGTCGCGATCGTCTCGTTCGTCGTTGGCCTGACGGCGCTGCACGTCGGCCTCCACCACGCCGCGCACGGCGTCTTCAACCTCACCCAGGCGAGCCTCGCGTGCTTCCTCGTGATCAACCTGATGATCAACCTGTGGGAGTTCGTGCTGCACGGCGAGGCGGAGCAGATCCGCCGCGAATACGAGGAGACGCGCGGCCCTTATCAGGGACGCGAGGCCGTGCGCGCGGCGGAATACTTCACGTCGAGCGTGCCGTTCGCGCAGCTGCTCTCGCCGCGCACCTGGACGGGCGTGTGGTCGAGCTACGCGCTCTACGACCGCGGCTACGCGGATCGGCGCTCGTTCGGCTGGAACATCGACGTCGGCAACGCCTGGTCGACCGCGCTACCGGCGACCGTCTTCGCCTGGGGTATGACGGTCGAACTGATGCCCGCCCGCCTGCTCGGCGCGCTCGGCATCGCCGTCTTCTGGCAGATGTTCTACGGCACCGCCGTCTATTTCTTCCAGTTCTTCAATAACAAGAATCACGTAGGCCATTCGACCGCCTCGATCGTCGCCGTCGTCGGCGCGACCAACGGCCTCTGGTTCGCGTTCCCGCTCTGGGCGCTCTGGCTGTGCGTGCAGCTGATCGAGACGAACTCGTACGCGATGTTTCGCTGACCACGGGACAGTCATTGGGGGAACAACGGATGCTTCGTTCGCTCTTGCTCATCGCCGCCTGCCTGCTGCGGCTCGCCGCCGGAGCGCCCGCTCGCGCGGACACCGCACCCCCGGAGGACGAAGCCGCCGCGGCGCGGAAGTTCCAAGCGCGCGACGTCTTCGACCTCGAGCTCGCGATGGATCCGCAGATCTCGCCCGACGGCCGGCGCATCGTCTACGTGCGCGCGGGCTTCGACATCCGCACGGATCAGCCGCGCGCGAGCCTTTGGGCGATCGACGCGGACGGCTCGAACCACCGCCCGCTGCGCTCCGATCGCCAGAGCTACGGCTCGCCGCTCTGGTCGCCGGACGGCACACGCATCGCGTACGTCTCGGGCGCCGAGGGCAGCCCGCAGCTGTTCGTGCGCTGGATGGACTCGGGGCAGACCGCACTGATTACGGATTTGACGGAAGCGCCCGGCGATCTCGCGTGGTCGCCGGACGGACGCTGGCTCGCCTTCACGATGTTCGTCGCGAAGCCGAAGGAGCCCCTCGCCGAGCCGCCGACCGCGCCCGAGGACGCGACTTGGGCGCCGCCCGTCAGCGTGATCGACACGATGACGTATCGCATCGATGGCGAGGGCTACCTCGAATCCGGCTTCAAGCACGTGTTCGTCGTGCCCGCGGACGGCGGCGCCGCGCGCCAGCTCACGCGCGGCGATTTCGACGACGCCGGCCCGCTCTCGTTCAGCCCCGACGGCAGCACGCTCTTGTTCGCTGGCAATCGCTCGCCAGATTGGGAATACGACCCGGTCGAGAGCGAGGTGTTCGCGGCCGAGGTGGCGAGTGGCGCGCTGAAACAGCTCACCTCGCGCAACGGGCCCGACTACGGCGCGGTTTTCTCGCCGGACGGCAAGCGCATCGCCTACCTCGGCTTCGACGACCGCGGCCGCACATATCAGGTATCGCGGCTCTACGTGATGGAAGCGGACGGCTCGGGCGCGCGCGAAGTGATGCCGAAGTTCGACGAGGACGTGCTCGATCCGCACTGGGCCGCGGACGGCCGCAGCCTGGTTTTCATGCGCGACGAGCGCGGTGTACGCAAGGTCGCGAGCGTCACGCTCGAGGGCCGCACGCGCGATCTCGCCTCGGGCCTCGGCGGCACGGACCTCGGGCGTCCGTACACGAGCGGCAGCTACAGCGTCTCGCGCAGCGGCGCGGTCGCGTTCACGCTGAACACGCCGCAGCGCCCGGCGGACGTCGCGATCGTGAGTGGCGGCGCAGCGCGCACGCTCACACAGCTGAACGAGGACTTGTTCGCGCACAAGGATCTCGGCGCGGTCGAGGAGCTCGTCTGGGAATCCTCGCACGACGGCCGCGAGATCCAGGGTTGGCTGATGACGCCGCCAGGCTTCGATCCGGACGCGAAGTATCCGCTGATTCTCGAAATCCACGGCGGCCCGCACACCGCCTACGGTCCTAACTACTCGACCGAGCTCCTGCGCTATGCCGCGGCGGGCTACCTCGTGCTCTTCACCAACCCGCGCGGCAGCACGAGCTACGGCGAGGCGTTCGCGAACGGGATCCACCACTCATATCCCGGGCGCGATTACGACGACCTGATGACTGGCGTCGACGCCGCGCTCGCCAAGGGCTTCGTGGACGAGAAGAACCTGTTCGTGACCGGCGGCTCGGGCGGCGGAATTCTCACGGCCTGGATCGTCGGCAAGACCGATCGCTTCCGCGCCGCGGTGGCTGCAAAGCCGGTCATCAATTGGACGAGCATGATGCTCACGACCGATTTCTCCGTCGGCCTCAAGCCGTACTGGTTCGCCTCGTGGCCATGGGAGGACCAGGCGGAGTACTGGCGGCGCTCGCCACTCTCGCTCGTCGGCAACGTGAAGACGCCGACCATGCTGCTCACCGGCGAGCAGGATTTCCGCACGCCGATCTCCGAGGCGGAGCAGTTCTACACGGCGCTGAAGCTGCGCAAGATCGAAACCGCGCTCGTGCGAATTCCCGAGGCCTCGCACGGCATCGTCGATCGTCCGTCGCGGCTGATCGCCAAGACGGACAACATTCTCGCGTGGTTCGAGAAGTACCGAACCGACGAGCCCGCCGAGGCTCGCGACGCGAGGGGCGCGAAATGAGCGCCCTCGCACACTCGCTGCGCGGAGCTCTCGCGCTGGCGCTCGCACTCGCGACATCGGCCTGCGTGACCCGCGCGCACAACGAGATGGTGGCGGCGCGCACTCAGTACGAGCAATGCGTCGCCGCGCAGAGCAAGCGCGCCTGTGCGGCGGAGAAGGAGCGCATGCTCGCGGCCGAGCGCGCTTATCAGGGGAGCGCGCAGCGAGCCTGGGGCTGCGACCCGGCGCAGACGGACTGCCCGACGAGTCGCTAGCAAGCGCCGCAGCGGCGCGCGCAGCGAGCCGCAGGCGAGCGAAGTCGAACAGTGGCCTCGGTGCGCGGCCCCCTTGGCTGCACGCGTTCGCGCACCCGACGCGTGGCTAGCAAGCGCCGCAGCGGCGCGCGCAGCGAGCCGCAGGCGAGCGAAGTCGAACGACTAGGAGCGGCCTAATCGCTCTCGCGCACCCAGCCCGGGGGCACGCCCGCGCGGTGTGCCAGCTCGCCGAAGGCTTCGCGTTCAGCGCGCGCGCTCGCGAGGCCCGCGCGCGCCTCTGCGCAGGCTTCTGCCTCTGCAAGTTCTTCCTGGCGCTTGCGGCTGCCGTCACCCGGGGAGTCGTTACGGTGATCGCCTTTGCACTTCTTGGCGAGCGGCGCGAGCTCGGCGATCACCGCGTCGAGTCGCGCAGCCTCGGCGCGCCACTGCGCCTCCGTGGTGTTCGCGATCACTTCTTCCAGGGCGTGCGCAGCGGGCGGAGCCGTCACGCGCCGCTCGATCGCGCGCTGAAAGGAGCCGTCGCCGCTGAGCTCGGCGATGCGCACGCTCCCGAGGAACGGCTCGGGCACGAGCTCGCGGTCGTCCGTGTAGTGCGTGACGCCGCGTTCGTCGGTCCACTCGTAGATCGCGCGAGCGCTCTGCGCCTCGTCAGCCGCTGCTGCGCTTCCCGCCAGCGCGAATGCCAGCGCGAATGCGACTCGCGGGCGAAGTGCGCGCGTTGTTCTCGTCATTCGCGAATCCAGCCGGGCGGTACGCCCGCGCGGTGCGCGCGCTCCTCGAAATCCACGACTTGCTTCTTCGCGAGCTCGAACTCGAGCGCCGTCTGCCGGCACGCTTCGGCCTCGGCCTGCTCCTCGCGGTACTCGTCGCCGCCATCGTCGCGCGACCAAGCGAAGCGGTCGCCTTCGCAGCGCTCTGCGGCCGGCGCGTAGAGCGCGATGCGCGCTCGTAGCCGCGTCGCCTCGTCGCGCCACTGAGCTTCGGTCTTGCCTTCGACGACATCCTCGCTCGAGAGTGCGGCCGGCGGTGCCGCGGCCGGCGCGACGCTCGGCCGGCTCGCCGCGCTCGATTCGATGCGCTGCAGGGAGCCCTTGCCGGTGCGCACGGACGCACGCGCGAGGTCGCGCTGGCCGGCGGGCACCTGCTGGATGTCGCTCGAATAGTGAACGACGCCGTTCGCATCGGTCCAGCGGTAGATCTCGGCGCTCGCGGAGAGCGCGATCGCCGCGGCCACGAGCGCGGAACCCCAAAGACGTTTGCCTCGCATGGCCTCCTGCGTCGGTTCGAGGGCGGGCCAGCTTGAGCCTGGGGCTCAGGGGCGCATGAACTCGAAATCCGCGTCCGGATCGAGGTTCCTCGCATGGAACTCGAGCTCCGAGGCGACGTCGCGCCACGGGCGCGTCTTGAGCCACAGCGCGGTCACCTCTTCCAGCGTGAGGCGCCCGATCACGTCGGCGGGCACGCGGCAGGACTCGGCATCGGCGAGCAGTGCGTCGAAATGCTTCTTCACCAGGGTACGGTCGTCGGTCACGCGAGAGCCCTCCTCGCGCGCGCAAAGGAGCAAGACGCGCGCCGGGCCACAGCGCACTGCGGAGCGATCCGGGGCCCGGCGCTGAGGCGCGTCGGCGCACCCGGGGATGCGCGTGCGGCGCGCTGCCCCGAGCAGTGAAGGCTTACGCGGTCACCACGATGCGGATCTGATCCGCGTGCGGGCGGTCGCTCGCGATGCGCGGTCGCCGTCCGCAGGTGAGCTCGCCATACAGCTCGAGGAAGCCTTCGGCGGTGTGAAGCGCCGCGTCCGGATACTCGGCGGCACCGTTCACGGTGATCTCGAAGGAACCGTTCGGCAGTGCGCGCACGTCCCATTTCATGAAGTCGTAGAGCAGGCGCGCGACTCCGATCACGATCTGCACACCCTTGAGGTCGAGTGAGCCCGAAGCCTTCGCGAAGCCCTGATAAGCGCCGCCGAGCAGGCGTTTGCCGGCCTCGCGGCCCCGCGCACGCAGGTAGCCGATGGGGTCGCTTGCGCCTTCCACGCGCACCAGCGCTTCGAGCAAGCGGCCGTAAGTGGTGATCGGCATCCAGCTCACGGGCGTGACGAATGCGTCGAGGAACCCGCGGTCCTTGTCGCTGAGCGACAGATCCTCGAGGTCGAGACGACCCTCATCGACGAGCCGCAGCACGTCAGCCTGCACACTTTGGAAGGCTGAGCCCTTGATCGAAGCCGGCATGCGAGTCTCCACCAGTTCGCGCACGGATCGGCGCGCATCGCCTCGCGCTTGAATCGGGCGGTCTCGGCCGGGAGCGAAATACGACTCCAGCTGCGGCGAAATGCGACTGCTAGCGTGCCTCGCCATGCCGATCGACCACGCCGCACGCCGCCGCGCTGCATGGGTCTCGCTGGTCGTCGGGACCGCGATCTTCGTCGGCAAGATCGTCACCTGGCAGCTCACCGACTCCGTGGCGGTGCTGTCCGACGCGCTCGAGTCCACCGTGAACATCGCCGCCGCGGCGCTGCTGGTCTTCAGCATGCTAGTCGCGTCGCGGCCCGCGGACCGAGATCACCCGTACGGGCACGGCAAAGTGGAGTTCTTGTCGGCGGGCATCGAGGGCGCGCTGATCGTCGTCGCGGCAATCCTGATCGCGATCGAGGCGATCGGGCAGTTGTTGCGCGGCACCGCGCCGCACAACCTCGGCTTCGGCCTCGTGTCGCTCGGCGTGCTCTCGCTTGGCAACGCGGTGCTCGGCTTCTACCTGCTTCGCGTCGGCCGCTCGGCGCACTCGCTCGCGTTGACCGCAGATGGCAAGCACGTGCTCGCCGATGTGGTTACGAGCCTCGGGGTTCTGGTCGGCCTCGGCTTGGTCCAGTGGACCGGCATCGTCTGGCTCGACCCCGCGGTCGCGTTGCTCGTCGCAGCGAACATCGTGCGCGAGGGCGTCCGGCTCGCGCGCAGTGCCGTGCGCGGGCTGATGGATGAGGCCGACCCGGCGCTGCTCGGCGCGCTCGCCGCGACGCTCGCACGTGAGCGCCCACCCGCGTGGATCGATGTGCACGGCCTGCGCGCGTGGCGTTCCGGTGCCCTCGTGCACACCGACCTCCACCTCGTCGTGCCGCGTTACTACGACGCCGAGCGGCTGCACCAGATCAGTGAAACCGTGGAAGCCCGCCTGCTCGAGGGCCTCGCCGAGCCGGGGGAGGCGGTCGTGCACTTCGATCCGTGTGGCCCCGTGCACTGCAGGAGCTGCGAGATGCCCGCGTGCCACGTGCGCAGCGCGGCGTTCAAGGAGCGCTCCGCGTTCGGCGTCGGCCATGCGACGCGCACGGATCCGGATGCGGAGCACGCGTTTACGCCGACCCGTTAGGCCCGGCCGCGCGCTCCCAAAGCCAAGGGCTCGCGAGCACGCGGATCGCGAGCGAGCCCCCCGGCGAGCGCGTACGCGAGCGGCCGAATCCGAACGCGACTAGCGAACGCGGCGCGCGCAAGGAGGGCTCCACGTTGACGAGCGCCGTGACGATCGACGAGGCTGGGGGGGCGCGTTAGGTTGCGCGCGCTCGATCGCTTCCTCCGACTCGAAGGCCGCTTCACGCCATGACGCCCTCGCACTAGCCGGATCTCGTCGCCTCATTCGTTCCAACGCACCCCGCTAGCGGCGTTCGCCCGCCGGCGTCGGCTGGGGCGCTGACCGCATTTTCGGTCGGCGCCTGCTGGCGGGGATTTTCGCGGGGGCGCGGCGGTGCTCGAGGTTCGGCAGCGCGCTGACCTTGGGCACTTCGTTCACGTCTCGCTGCCGGTTCCCGCGCTCGCGCGCGCATCCCGTTCGGGATTCCGGCCGTGTTGCAAGTCGTCTGGCGCGTCGAAGCGCTCGCGCTTCCCGCTCTCGCTCTTCACTGCGCGCGCTGTGCGCACCTTTCCTCCTTCGACTGCACCGAGCGCTTCCGCGTCAACGCGAACGGGGGGCTGCTCGACGTGTGGCTGCTCTACCGCTGCCACGCTTGCGCCGAGGTGCACAAGCAACGCGTGTTGCGCCGCGTGCGCGCCGCGACGATGCCTGCCGAGCGGATCGAGAGTTATCAGGGCGACGCGCCCGTGCTGGTGAGGCGCTGCGCGTTCGCGGCCGGACGGGGCGCGGAGGTGGCGCATCGCGTCGTGCGGCCGGCGCTGCCCGAGGCTGGCACGCTGCTCGCACGCATCGAGCAGGCCGAGCCGTGCGGCGCGCGCTGGGATCGCTTGCTCGCGCGCGAGCTCGCTTGGTCCCGCTCGCGCAGCGCGCGCGAGGCGGAGCGCGGGAACGTGCGCGTGAACGGGGCCGCGGAGCTGCGGCGCACCGTGGCGGATGGCGATCTGCTCGCGCTCGCGCTCAGCGCGCCCGCTGGAACTGCCCTGCCCGAAGGCGTGCGAGATAGCTCTCGAGCGCCGCATTGACTTTCCCGGAGAGCATCACGACGCCGACGAGGTTCGGGAACGCCATGCCCAGAATCATCAGGTCGCCGAACTCGAGCACCGCGTCCGCCGTGAGCACGGCACCCGCGAAGGTGCAGAATAGGAAAAGCGCCCGGTAGGCGAACAGTGAGCGGATGCCGAGGAGATACGTCCAGCACTGCTCGCCGTAATAGCTCCAGGAGATCATCGTGGCGTAGGCGAAGAGCAGCACCGAGAGCGAGAGCACGTACTCGAAGCCCGGCAGCACGCTCGCGAAGGCGTGCGAGGTCATGGCGATGCCGCTGCCGGCGTCCGCATCGAGGTACGCGCCGGTCACGACCACGACGAGGCCCGTCATGTTGCACACGATCACCGTGTCCATGAACGGCTCGAGCAGCGCGACGAGCCCCTGGCGGACGGGCTCGCTGGTGGTGGCGGCAGCGTGCGCGATCGGTGCGGAGCCGCAGCCCGCTTCGTTCGAGAACGCGGCGCGGCGAAAGCCCTGGATGAGCACACCCGCGGCGCCGCCGTAGGCCGCTTCGGGCGAGAAGGCGCCGCCCACGATCGTTGCGAACGCGGCGGGTAATTCGCTCGCGTGCAG
>JANNKN010000629.1:0-2785 GCA_031396315.1 Deltaproteobacteria bacterium | reverse complement strand
TCTACGACTTCCTGCTCGAGGTGAAGGAAGGCCACATGCAGCTCGGCGACGACCGCGTGTTCACGGCCGTCACCGCGAAGGATCTCCACTTCGACGCAGCCGGGCGCTTTTCCGTGTTGCTCGCGCCGGAGAAGCCCGCGGGCTACGTCGGCGACTTCGTGCCGCTGCACCCGGACGGTCGCTACCTGCAGGTGCGTCAGTACTTGCTCGACTGGGAGCGCGAATCGCCGGCCAGTTTCTTCATTGAGCGCGTCGGCGGCGCGGCGCCCGCTGCGCTCACCGCCGCGGCGATGGCGGATCGCCTCGACCTCGCGGGCGAGTGGACGCTCACCACGACGCGCTTCTGGATCGAGTGGGTCGAGCAGCTGCGGCGCGGCTGGCGCGCCGGCGAGATCGCGCCCGCGCGTCGCTTCGTCGGCGGCGCGCCGGACATTTATTATGGCAACGACTGGTACAAGCTCGGCGACGACGAGGCGCTGATCTTCGAGAGTGAGCAGCCCGACGCCCGTTATTGGCAGATCGAGCTGTGCGACCCGTGGTTCAAGACGCTCGAGTTCGCATCGCGGCAGACGAGCCTCAACCACCTGCAAGCGCAGATCGATAGCGACGGGCGCTTCCGCTGCGTGATCGCGCACCGCGATCCGGGCGTGCAGAACTGGCTCGACACCACCGGCAATCGCGAGGGCATGATCCAGTACCGCTGGATCTGGACGCAGACGAACCCGCTGCCGAGCCTGCGCTGCGTGCCGCTCGCCGACGTGACGCGCCACCTCCCCGCGGACACGCCGCGCTTCAGCGCGGAGCAACGCCTCGCCGCGATCGCCGTGCGCGAGGCGCACCTACGCCGCCGCGAGCCCGTCAGCTGATTGCGTTGGGGACGTGCTTGCGTTGGGGACGTGCATGCGTATCGCCTCGATGCGGCGAGCTACGCAAGTACGTCCCCTACGCAAAGTGGATCATGCCGCGCTGATGTCGAGCACCGAGCGCGCGACCTTGCCGGCGCGCATCAGGTCGAAGCCCTTGTTCACTTCGGACAGCTTCAGGCGCTGGCTGACGAGGCCCGTGAGGTCGATGCGGCCCTGCAGGAAGAGGTCGACGAGCTTCGGCATGTGTTCGCGGAAGTTCGCGCTGCCGTACATGCAGCCGATCGCCTTCTTCTCCATCAGGAAGTCCGGACCACTCAGCTTGATCTCGGAGCCGAGCGGCATCATGCCGACGATCACCGCGGTGCCGCCGTTGCGGATCATCGCGAACGCCTGCGAGGCCGCGTTCGGGTTGCCGATCGCCTCGAAGGCGTACTCGGCGCCGAGCCCGCCCGTCAGCGTCTTGACCGCCGCCACCGGATCATCGGTCTTCGCGTTGATGGTCTGCGTCGCGCCGAACTTCTTGGCGAGCTCGAGCTTCTCCGGCACCACGTCGATCGCGATGATCTGGCTTGCGCCGGCGAGCTTGCAGCCCTGAATCACGTTGAGGCCGATGCCGCCACAACCGATCACGGCCGTGACCGCCCCGCCCGGCACCTTCGCGGTGTAGAGCGCGGCGCCGATGCCAGTCATCACGCCGCAGCCGATCAGTGCGGCCTCGGCCATCGGCATCTCGGCGGGAATCTTCACGACGCCGTTCTGCGACGTGATCATGTATTCCGCGAACGAGCCGACGTTCGCGAACTGGAGCAGCGGCCCGCCCTTCCAGGTCATGCGGCCCACCGCGGAGGCTGCGATCGCCTGGTCGTTACAAAGGTGCGGCTCGCCGCGCAGGCAGTAATAACAGCCCCCGCAGAACGGGCGGAACGACATGATGACGCGGTCGCCCTTCTTCACGTAGCTGACGCCCTCGCCGATCTCTTCGACGACTCCCGCTGCCTCGTGCCCCAGTACGGTCGGGATCGGCAGCTGCCAGAGACCATCGACGAAATGCATGTCGGAGTGGCAGACACCACTGCAGACGGTGCGCACGAGCACTTCGCCCGCACTCGGCTTCCGGAGCTCGACCTCTTCGATCGTGAGGGGCTCGTGCGGCTTCTGGTAGACGGCGGCCTTCATCTTCATCGCGGATCGCACCTTGGTGGTCGCCGCCCGGGAATGGGCGCGCGGGAGCGAGCATCTTGGCGCGGCTTGCGCGCGGGCGAAAGGCGGTTCGACCCGCGGACGCGCCTCGCGCTCAGCGCGCGGCGTACTCCCCCATCCCGCGCAGCAGCCGGAGCGCGTCGCCGCCGGCGCTCGGTGCCCCGAACTCGCGATAGAGCGTGTCGACGTTCACCACGATGCGCTCGCGGTCGCTCCAGCCTGCGAACTCGCCGAGCGGGATGTCGCGCGCCGCGGAGAGCGCGTCCATGCCCGCCTCGAAGCGCGCGCGGGCCTCGCGGGTCACGTAGTCGAGATACGCGCGCACAGCCTCGGCGCCGCGCCGGTCGGTGATCGGACCGTGGCCGGGCACGATCACATCGGCGTTCAGCGCGAGGATGCGGTCGCAAGCAGCGATCCAGTTCGAGACCGGGCCTTCCCACACGATCGGCGTGCCCTCGACGAACAGGATGTCGCCCGTGAACACGGTGCGGGCATCCGGCACGTGGACGATCGTGTCGCCCCGTGTGTGGGCAGGGCCCACCTCGAGCAATTCGACGGCGCGGGGCCCGCGAGCGCCTCGTCGACGGCGTTGTCGACGACCTCGTAGACGAGGTGATGGAGACCGCGCGGGCCCGTCGAGCCGATGTACATGCCCGGTCGCAGCCGGACGGGCTCGAGACCCTCCAGGACGGTGATGTCTTTTGCGGTGTAGGCGGTTT
>JANNKN010000550.1:0-8734 GCA_031396315.1 Deltaproteobacteria bacterium | reverse complement strand
CTGCAGGTAGCTATTCTTGGCGGTCGCACGAAACATCTTGTTGTTGTCTTGTTGTTGCTGCGTGGACAAGACGACCGGGGTGCTACGCGGCGAGGCGGATGCACGTGTGCTCGCGATTGCGCGCGCTGCGCGTGATCGGCACACGGCGCTGCTCGAGTTCGGGGCGGTGTGGGACCGCATCGTGTTCGCGGCGCCGCCCGGCGCGGGCGGTGACGTGATGGTGGCGCGGCTTGCGGCTGGCACGTCGTCGCGGTTGCGTGCACGACCGGCGGCGGTCTTCGCGGCGCTCGCATTTGCGGATGCGCTCGTGTTCGGGGCGTTTGGCTTCGTGTTGTTGCGGCGGCGTGTGGTCGCGCCGTTCGAGGCGCTCGCGGCGCTTGCGCGCGAAATCGGCGAAGCGGGCGCGCCGATCTCGGTGCAGATCGCGGGCCCGAAGGAGGCGCGCGCGGTCGCCGAGGCGCTGCACGAGATGAGCATCGCGCTCGCGGGGCGCACGAAGCAGCTGAGCGACGCGGTGGTCGAACTGCGCGAGGCGAATCAGCGCCTGCGCCAGACGCGCGACGGGCTCGAGCGTGCCGAGCGCCTCGCTTCCGTCGGGCGTCTCGCGGCGGGTGTTGCGCACGAGGTCGGAAATCCGATGGGTGCGATCCTCGCGTTCGCAGAGCTGGTGATGCGCGATCCCGGGATTTCCCCCGCTTCGCGCGGTCAACTCGAGCGCGTGCTGCGCGAGGGCGACCGGGTGCGCGGGATTCTGCGCCAGCTGCTCGATCTATCACGCCCGGTGCGGACGGAATCGCGGCCCCTCGATCTCTCGCGGGTTGCGCGGGACGCGATCGCGCTCGTCGCGGCCCAACGCGCGTACGCGGGCACTGCGTTCTCTGTGGATGTTGCGCCGGGGCTGCCGCTCGCGCTGGGCGACGAGGATGCGGCGCACCAAGTGCTGCTCAATCTGTTACTGAACGCTGCGGAGGCCGTTCGCGGCCAACCCGCGCGGAGCGTGCTGGTCGCGCTCCGAGCGGCGCGCGAAGGTCGTCGCCGCAGCGACGACGCCGGCGCCGTACTGCCGAGCGCGCCGGTGGCCGCGGTCGAGTGCGTGATTTCCGACACCGGCTGCGGCATCGCCGACGAAGATCGCGAGCGCATCTTCGATCCGTTCTACACGACGCGCGAGGCGGGTGAGGGCACGGGCCTCGGGCTTGCGAATGCACTGCGCATGGCGGAAGAGCAGGGCGGCTCACTCAACCTCGCGACTCCGCCGACGGGCTATCGCACCGCATTTGCACTGCGCTTGCCGGTCGCCGGCACCGATCGCGCGCGAGCGCTGTTGCGCGGAGAGTCTGCGGAGCGCGCTTGAGGTGCGCAGCGCTTTGCGCACCCCGCAGCGCACTGCACAGCGCAGCTCCGCGAGGCTCAAGCAAGGCCGAGTTTCGCCCGATACCGCGAGCGGCACGCGACTTGCTCCATCCGGGCATGCTCGAGGAGAAGGGTTTGCGCACGCGAACCAACACTGGCTTCACCATCGTCGAGATCATGATCGTGGTGGCGATCGCGGCCATCATGGTCGCGCTCGGCTACCCGAGCTGGCAGCGGATGAACGACAACATCCGGCTCAAGGCGGCTGCGCGCGCGGTGCAGGATTCCTTCGGCTACGCGCGCGAGCAAGCCGTGCGCACTGGACGCCGCCACCTCGTGCTCTCGCAGACACCGCCCGCCGCGGCGACCGACGCCTGCGGGCTCGCGATCCCGAATCCGCTGATGGTGCTCGACGACGTCAACGCGAACTGCTGCATCGACGCTGGAGAGCCCATGTGGATTCCGGAGGAGCTGAGCCAGCCGGGCGTCCAGCAGACTGCATTTTGGGGTGTTACGAACGCCACGTTCCCGGTGCCCGAGGACGCGGGCGGCGGCGACGAAACACTGGGCTCGACGTTCTTGCAGCCGACGGGTGTCGGCGCAAACGGAGTCGCGTTCCGCGGCGACGGCATTCCCATCACGCTCTCGGCCGCATGCGTCGCCGGCAACGTCGGGAGTGGCGCAGGCGGTTATTACTTCACGAACGGGCGGCCGGGCCTGGGCGCCGCCGAGCGGCGCGACATCGCAGTCGTCGTGACTGCACTCGGCACCTCGAAAGTCTATTCCTGGAATTTCGCCACGGCGGTGTGGACCCAATGAACGCGCAGCGACGCACCCGGGCGAACGCCGGGCTCAGCTTGCTCGAAGTAATGATCGCGATGACGATCCTCGCGGTGGGGTTGCTCGGTATGCTGTCGATGCAGCTGCAGGCCATGCGCAGCACCTCGACCGGCCGCCACGTGACCGATGCGTCGCGCATCGGACTGGATCAGCTCGAGACGCTCAAATACCAGAGCTGGGTTTCCACGGCGCCGATCGCATGGACGGTGCCCATCGTCGTCTCCAGCAATCCCGAGGCGGTGTTCGTGCCGAACCTGCCGAGCGGCGCTGCGGCCATCGCGCAGAATTTCAACGTGAGCTGGCGAATCACGGGCGTCGCGGGGCTGGTGGATGCACGCCAGATCGACGTGCGCGTGACCTGGGTCGAACAGGGCGATACCCCCGCCATGCCGCCGCGTCGCTACGCGGTGTCGAGCTTCAAGTACCGCGGAGCGGGGACGCCATGAGCGCAGCCATCCGAAGCACACGGTCGGCGGCGTTCACGCTGATCGAGATGATGATCTCGGTGGCGGTGCTCGCGATCATCACCGTCTACATGACGGGCCTGCTGATTCAGCAGTCCCGCGGCTACGAAGTCGTCGATGACGTTGCAGAGACGCAGCAGGCGGAGCGCGCGATCGGCGATCTGATGGAGCGCGACGTGCTCGCGACCGGACTCCTGGTTTCGGCCGGCGCCGTCATCAGCGGCGTCGACAACACGGGCCCGGCAGGATTCCCGGTCTCGGACGTTTTTTGCGTGACCGACGCGGATGCCATCGCGAATCCCACGAGCATCTCGGACGCCGGCCTCGGGATCGACATTACGGGCGGCAGCTACGCCGGCACGTCATCGAACGACGTGCTGAACCTCGCCTCCGACTCGCTCGAGCCGACGGCCGCGCCCGCGTATGACAACAGCGGGCCCGCGGACGGCACGCTCGATACGGACTTCTTCTTCTCGCCGGCAACCGGACAGGCAGGCGGCGTGATCGTGACGAATCCCGCGAACCCGGCAGGCGGCAGCCAATGCGGGCTGATTACTGACGTACAAATCGGCGCGACGCCCCAGGTGACCGTCGACTGGACGGTCACCGCGAGCGGCCGGATACTCGTGCCCGCCCCGATCGCGATCAACACCGCGGGCGCTACGCCGATCGCGATCCCCGCGCACATCTATTATGTCGTCCCGGTCACGGGCGCCAACGTCGCGCCGCAATTGATGCGCGACGGCATGCTGCTCGCGGACGACATCGAAGATCTGCAGGTCGCCTACTTCCACGACAACGATGCCGACGGAAATTGCGACGCGAACGAGTGGAGCGGCGGCGACTGCCCCGCGGCCGGCGTGCAGGGCTTCAACGCCTTCCAGGCGAACACCGTCAATAATTGCTTCCTGCGTGCGATCCGGTTCAACTTCGTCGCGCGTACCGCAAAACAAGACTCGGTGGTCGCGCTCGACCCCGCGCTCGCTCAGAGCCCGTTCGTACAAACCGAGAACGCGCCCGCGCGGGCCGGCTTCGACGGATTCCGTCGCCGCCCGTTCTCGCGCACGGTGATTCCGCGCAACTCGCCGATCAACTCGGGCGCCATCCCGCGAGGTTGCAACTAATGAGCACTCCGCATCACAAGCGTGAACAGGGCGCGGCGATGTTCCTCGCCGTAATGCTCTTGATCCTGATGGGGGCGATCGGACTCGTGGCCCTCGACACCGCGAGCGAAGACCGTCGCATCGCCGGCTTCCAGAATCGAACGAGCGCAGCATTTCAGGCGGCGGAGGCGGGCCTTGCGCACGCCGCGGAGCTCGCGCGCAGCGCGAACTTCACCGTGCCCCCGACGACGATCAGCGATGCCGGGGTGTACGACCGCGAAGGCGGCCAGCTGCCGAGCTATCGCGCGGACCCGGCGTCCGTCGGTACCAATCCGACGGGCATCGTCCGCGCGCCTGGCGTCGACGGCGCCGCGGAAGGCGTGCCGCCGGAAGCGGGCGGCGGTTGGAAGACCGCTCGCTGGCAGATCAACATCGAAGGCCGCAGCCCGAACGCGGCTGGTGGCATGGATAGCCGCATGTCCACCGCTCGCGTCGAGCTGGTGTACGGGACGCTCACGCACGGCGGCAGCGACTACAAAGGGCAGTAGCCCGGATTCATCATTGGGGGGAGCATGAGTTCTCGGGTCGCATTCGCGACGACGTTGGCTGCTGCGCTCACGCTGAGCGCCGCTTGCGGTGGCGACGCGGGCGACCCGGATCCCACCCGTTCGATGGCGGCGGGCGGTGAGCGCGCGAGCGACGCGGCTGCGGCTAGCGCCGCGAACAATGGCGCGCCGGAGATCAAGCGCGTCTCGTTCAATCCGCCGCAGCCGATCTCTCAGGGGCCGCTCGAGGCGGTCGTCGAAGCCAGCGATCCGGACGGGAACCTCGTGCACATGTCTTATCAATGGCTGGTCAACGGCCGCGAGGTCGGCGCTGGCGCCATGAGCGCGATTCAGCTCCCGGTGCTCGAACGCGGCGATCGCATCGAAGTCGTGGTCACTGCGAGTGACGGCAAGCGCGAGAGCCTTCCGTTCCGCGAATCCGTGCGAACCGACAATCTCCCGCCGCAGATCACCTTCTTGTACGTGACGCCGCAAAACAAAAAGATCCGGCGCGGCGACGTGCTCACCGCAGTCCCGGAGGCCATCGACCCCGAGGGCGATCACCTGGAGTACGCCTATCGCTGGAGCGTCAACGGCGCCGACGCGGGCGAAGAGCGCCAGTTCGATACCAAGTCACTTCATCGCGGCGACAAGCTGACGGTCGAAGTCGTTGCGAACGATGGCGACTCCGAGAGCGCTCCGCGCAAGCTCGACGAGATCGAGCTGATCAACTCGGCGCCGACGATCAAGCAGCTGCCCGAGCTGAAGCATCAGGGCAGTGCGCTCACGTACCAGTTCGAGGCCGAGGACGCGGAGGGCGATCGCAACCTGCGCTTCTTCCTCGCCGACGCGCCCGAGGGCATGGAGATCGACTCGTTCAGCGGTCTGCTGACCTGGCGGCCGGGCCCGGAGCAGGCAGGCAAGCATCTCGTGAAGGTCGGCGTGAAGGACAGTGAAGGCGACGCCTCGCAGTTCGAGTGGGAAGTGACCGTGAACGCGACCGCCGCCACTCCGCCCGCCGCTCGCGACGAGTAGCGCCCGCAAGCGCTTGCGGTGCTGCGCAATTCAGTGCGCAGCGCGTTCGCCCGATGAGCCCCCAGGCGTCGTTTTGCGCCGCCGCGCGTTGGGCACAGCGATTGCTCTGTTAGGCGCCGACTCGATTTGCCAGGAGGCACGCATCATGGCCCGGAACCTCGCACGTTTTGCTTGCACGTTCGTTGCCGCCGCACTGCTCGCGGCGCCCTCGCTCGCGCAGACCGTGAACGACACCGCGCTCTTCAGTGCCGTCGTGCCGCCGAACGTGATGCTGCTCGTCGACAACTCGGGCTCGATGAACACGGTCGTCTACCACCCGGCCTACAGCCCGACTGCCGTCAATACGTGCAACTACTTCACGAATGCCAACGTGTACAACGTGAACTCGACCGACGCCGACACCTTCCCGAACGGCGGCGGCAACACGCAGTTCCGCGCCGGCACTTACAACCTCGGCATCAGCGCAGCGACCGTCGGCTGCGTCCGAGGGGCAGGGGCAGCGAACGCGCGCGAGATTTTCATCGACCCGGCTGTGAACGCGGTTCCGGACTTCACGCGCTGGGATGGGCACTACCTGAACTGGTATTTCAGCCCGGCCAACTCGGCCAACGTGGCGGCGATCGTTGCGCTCAACAACGGGAATCTCTCGGCCTGTCTCGGCGGCGGCACGTTCAATCGCTACCGCCGCTCACGTGTCGCTGCGGCCAAGACGGTGCTCCGCGAAGTGATCTGTCAGGTGAACGCTGCGGGCGCCGTGCGCTTCGGAATGGCGCAGTTCCGTCGTGTCGGCGCGGGTAGCAACCCGAACGGCGGATTCGTCGCAGTACCGATCAACGACTATCTCACCGCGGGCGTGCCCACCTCGTACTCGCTGAACGGTACGACGCGCACGCACGGCCAGCATCTAGACTTCGTGATCAACGATTTGACGGGTGAGAGCTGGACGCCGCTCGCCGAATCGCTCTTTCAGGTCTACACGTACTTCCACGGGCGCGGCATTGCGCAGCGCCCGGCCCCCGCGGTTGCGGGGACGTTTCCGAAGTACGAGTACAACACGGCGCTGAGCACCAGCTCGGTGAACGTGGGTGGCCTGTTCAGCGCGGCCGGCGCGCCGACGGTTCCGGACAGTCCCGTGCAATGGGACTGCCAGAAGAACTTCGTCGTGTTGATCACGGACGGCGAGTCGACGCAGGACAACTTCGTAGCGAACACGCCCCTCAACACGGCGAACGGCTTCGCGAACTTCGCCACGCTGATCGGCGACTTCAACGTCGACGGGGAAGTCGAGATCGGTCAACCGAGTAGCGGCACGCTTTGGCTCGACGACATCGCGAAGTTCATGCACGAGAGAGATTTCCGGCCCGACCTCGCGAATCCGAACGGCGTGGCGCAGACCATCGACGTCTACACCGTGGGCTTTACCACGGACGCCGTCGCGAACGCCGCACTCGCGAAGACCGCGCTCGTCGGCGGCGGTCAGTTCTACACGAGCAACGACCCGGATCAGCTCGCGATCGACATCGTCTCCGCAGTCAGCGACATCGTGCGCAAGTCGCAGTCGTTTACAGCGGCCACGGTTCCTGCCGCGCGAACGTCTTCGGGCGGCATGTTCTACACGAGCCGCTTCGTGCCCTCGGGCACGGACGGCTTCTGGGAAGGCCATCTCGAGGCCTGGAAGATCGACGTCAACGGCCACATCGTGGACGCCAGCGGCAACTGCGCGCTCAGCGATCCCGAGGCCCCGACGGAGTGCTCCCTCGGCGCGTTCCTCTCGTCCGCCGTACCGTTCTGGGACGCGGGCAATCGGCTGCGCTTGACCGGTGAGGCCGGGCGCAAGCTGTGGACGTCGCTCGTCGACCCATCGCTGCTGGTCAGCGAGAAGGTCGAGTGGTTCCGCCCGAACTTGTTGCCTACGGATCTCGGCCTGACGCTCGGAGACATCGCGACTTACAACTACGGGCCGCACGCGCCCGCGACCACCGCCGACGAGCTGCGCGACGACATCGTCGCGGTGATTCGCGGCTGCGAGCTCGGTACCGAGTTCGCCTCGTGCGTCGATCGAACCTGGAAGCTCGGCGACCTCTTCCACTCGGATCCGGTGGTGGTCCCGGGGCCGCCTTCACCGCTCGCCGGCGCAGGCAACCTGCAGTTCCGCACGAACTATAAGGCTCGCGACCGCCGCATTCTGGTGGGCTCCAACGACGGCTTCTTGCACGCGTTCGACGCGGGCACCTGGAATGCCGGCACGCAGAGCTACAGCACGGGCACGGGCGACGAGGTGTTCGGCTTCATGCCGTACGCCGCGCGCACCACGGTGAAGGAGCTAGCACGCGACTCTGGCGTACGAGACTTCTACACGGTGGACGGCTCGCCGCGCGCATCGGATGTGTGGTTCTACACAAGTCCGACGAGTGACGTACAGCTGACGAACGGCACCGAGTGGCGAACGATTCTGCTCTCGGGCATGCGCCAGGGCGGCAAGGAGTTGTTCGCGCTCGACATCACCGACCCGGCGCGCGCATCGGGCAGCTCGTGCCCGAACTCGCGCAGCCCCTCGGATACCGGTTACCCCTGTTATTTGTGGGAATTCCCGCGCGAGAACGCGATCGCGTCGGACAAGGCGATCATGGGTGAGACTTGGTCGGAGCCGATCATTACGAAGATCAAGGTTCGCGTGAATTCGAATGACAACAGCGGGCAGGGCTTCGACCGTTGGGTCGCGATCTTTGGCACGGGCTACGACAAGGCGAGCAACCCGAACGACAAGGCCAACTACAACGCTCTGTCGAAGGCGGGTCGCGCGCTCGTGATCCTCGACGTGCAGACTGGCGAGGTGATCGCGAAGAAGGAGTTCGACCCGGCTGGCACGGCGCTGCCGACTACCGACCCTTCGAGCATCGCCTACAGCTTGACGAACCCGGAACGCAGCATGCACTATTCGTTCGCCGCGACGCCCGCGGTTTTCGATCTCGACTTCGACGGCTACGCCGACGTCGTCTACGCGGTGGACCTCGGTGGCAACGTCTGGAAGTGGGTCATCACCGACATCGGCTGGGATTCCGTCAACAGCGCGAGCACGGACTACGACCAGAACACCGACTGGGAGTTCGGGAAGTGGTTCAAGGCGCCGTCCTACTTCAACACGACCACGCTGCAGCGCTGGTGGAAGAGCTTCTTCTTCCCGCCCACCGCGGTGTTGAAGAACGGCAAGCTGTGGATTGCGATCGGTAGCGGCGAGCGCGCCAATCTCGCCTTCACCGGCAACGCCTCGACTGCGGCCGATAACAACCGCTTCTACTCGGTGCTCGACACGGATCCGCTCTGGACGGCGGGCGTACCGGCCACGGTGCTGCAAGAGACGGACTTGCTCGACGTCACGTCGTCCACGGGCTGC
>JANNKN010000549.1:0-4472 GCA_031396315.1 Deltaproteobacteria bacterium | reverse complement strand
AGCTCGCGCGCCTCCACCCAGCTCCGCGTGCGCTTCACGTCGCCAAGCGGCGCGTAGCGGTCGTAGTCGGCGAGCTGCGGGATGCCGAGCAGCTTCGCCTTGAGCTTGTAGTACCGCTGCACGAGCGGGAAGGCGCGCTCGCAGGAAGTCATCAGGGCGTGCACCGAGGCGGCGTCGATCTCGTTCGCGAGATGGCGCGAATCCATCGCGCCGACGTGCTTGCGCAGGCGATCCTCGGTCGCCTTGTTGGCGACCAGCGTGTTCAGCGCGAAGGCGAGCAAGCGCGAGCTCGCGCGTAGGCCCGTCGTGAGTGCGGCGGCGCCGGCCTGGCGGCGCGTGCGGTCCGTGTCGTAGAGCAGGGCGAGCGTTTCCTCGAGCCCGAGATCGCGCGTTTCGCCGCCGATGAGCGGCGCGAAGCGCAGGCTCGCGACCGTTTCGTCGAACAGCCGCGCCCACGCGCGCTCGCCGTGGTTCGCGGTTTCGTCGAGGATCTGCTCCTCCGGCTCGCTGAGCACGTGCGGGCGGTATCGGCGCGCGGCGGCCAGGTAATGCCTGCGCTTTGCGAGCACCGGCTCCGCCAGCAGCGCTGCTGCGCGCGCATCGTCGAGCGCGATCCACTCGAGCTCGAAGAAGCGCAGCGCGTTGCGGACTTCGGTGCCCTTCTCCAGCACGTGCGCTACGAGAGCGCCGTGCGCCGGCGTTTGCGTGTTCGCCGCGAATTGCAGCGACGCAAACGCGCCGGCGCGCGAGGCGGGCTCGAGCGCCGCTTCATAGGCGTCGACGGCGGCCGCGAGATCGCCCGCCGAGAGCTGCGCGACGCGGCCGCGGAAGCGTGCGGCGAACGCATTCGCGGCCGCTAGCGAGGCGGCGAGATCGCGATCGATGCCGGCGCGCTCGGGCGCCTCGTATAGATGGGCGAGGTTCCAGCGCACGCCGTGCGCGGCGCTGCGCTCGCGGGGTTCTGCGGCTTCGGTCGCGTTCGGGGATGCGGTCATCGGCGCATCCTAACGAGCTGGCTGTAGACGGCGTAGCGATTGACAGCGTGCTGCGGGCCCGCGCAGGATGGGCGCATGAAGCGAATCGCTGTTTGCGCTGCGGCTCGTGCGACTTCACTCCTCCTGGCGTTCGCGCCGGCCGCTGCCAGCGCGCGGCCGGAGCCGACCGCGGCGGACGTTGCGCCCTTTGTCGACGCGATCGTCGAGAGCGAGCTCGCGCAGGGCGACGTCGCGGGCGCGGTGGTGGTAGTGGTCGCGGGCGGCGCGCCAGTTCTCGTCAAAGGTTATGGCTTCGCAGACGTCGAGAAGCACGTGCCCGTGAGCGAGCGCACGCTCTTCCGGCTCGCCTCGATCAGCAAGCTCTTCACCTCGCTCGCGGTGCTGCAGCTCGTCGAGCAAGGCAAGCTCGATCTCGACGCGGACGTGAACGCGTACCTCGACTTCTCGCTGCCTGAAGCCTTCGGCGCGCCGGTCACGCTGCGGCAACTGCTCACGCACCGTGCAGGTTTCGAGGAGCAGCTGCGCGATCTCGCTCACCGGGACGCGCCGGCGATTCCGCTGGCGCGGTTCGCCCGCGAGCATGTGCCGCGGCGCGCGCGCGCGCCCGACGGCTCGCCGTCGTATTCGAATTATGGCGTCGCGCTCGCGGGCTACGTCGTCGAGCGCACGTCGGGCGTGCCATTCGAGCAGTACGTTGCCGAGCACATTTTCGCGCCGCTCGGCATGGAGCGTGCGACGTTCGCGCAGCCGCTGCCCGCGAGGCTCGCGCCGCTTGTGTCGCGGGGTTATCAGGTGGCATCCGACGAGCCGCAGCCGTTCGAGGTGATCAACGACGCGCCCGCCGGTGCGCTCAGCGCGAGCGGCGACGCGATGGTGCCGTTTCTGGGGATGCTGCTCGGCGGCGGCGAGCTCGGCGGAAAGCGCGTGCTCTCGTCGGAATCGTTCGCGCGCTGGATCGAGCCGCAAGTCGAGATCGCGGGCAACGGGCTCGGGCTCACGATCTACGAGTCGCGTCCCTACGGCGTGCGCACGCTCGGGCACGGCGGCGATCTCTCGCACTTCCATAGCGAGCTGCACGCGATGCCCGAACACGGCTTCGGCGTGTTCGTCGCCCAGAACAGCGTCGGCACGAACCGGCGCTTGTTACGGGGCGTGCTCGTGCCTGCGCTCGTGAAGCGCTACCTCGCGGAGCCGCGCGGCGATCCGGCGAAGGCGCTTGCGCCTGGGCACGCGGCGGAGGTCGTCGGCGCGTACATGACGACGCGGCGCTCGGACGCGTCGTGGATGCGCCTGCAGGGCTTGCTCGATCAAATTCTCGTGCGCGAATCCGAGGACGGCACGCTCGAAGCGCGCGGGATTACGGATGCCGCGGGCAACACGCAGCGTTGGCGCGAGGTGGCGCCGTACCGCTGGCGCTCGCTCGACGGCGAGCGCGAGATCGAGTTCGCGCGCGATCCGGCGGGGCGGGTCGTCGCGCTCGAGCCGCCGTTTCCCGGTGTGACCCTCGAGCGCGCCGGCTTCGCCGACACACAGGCGCTCGCGCTCGCGGTGTTCCCGCTCGCCGCGTTCGTGGCCTTGGCCACGCTGCTCGCTCCGCTCACCGGGCGCGTGATGCGTCGCGCGCTAGGCGCGCCGTCCGCGCCGCCGCCGAGCTTCGCGTTGCGCGCGCTCACGCTCGTCACCGCGGGCACGTGGCTCGGCGCGCTCGGCGTATTCAGCGCGTTCACGCTCGATGCCGCAACCAGCATCTGGCGCTTCTCCGAGCGCGAGGACGCCGTGCTCGTCGCCTCGCTCGCCGGCGTGTGGGTCGCTGCGGCGCTCTCCTTCTCGTGCGC
Organism: Deltaproteobacteria bacterium; assembly: GCA_031396315.1. Lineage (GTDB taxonomy): Bacteria > Myxococcota_A > UBA9160 > UBA9160 > UBA6930 > VGRF01. The sequence continues at coordinate 1,642 of JANNKN010000549.1, read as the reverse complement.
CTTCGCGACCGCGCGCGAGTCGCGCAGCGCACGCCTTCCGCTCGCGCGCCGCGTCGCTCGCTCCCTGCCTGCCTTCGCGTTCCTCGCGCTGACCTGGTTCGCGTGGAACTGGGGGCTGCTGTCGAACCCGACGCGGTACTGAGCGCGCGCTGGCGGCGCCCCTCGCGCCTAGACTGCGCCCGTGAGCGACCGCCTGCGAACGATCTTGCACGCCGACATGGACGCGTTCTACGCGTCGATCGAGCAGCGCGACGACCCGAGCCTGCGCGGGCGCCCAGTGATCGTCGGCGGCACCGGCGCGCGCGGTGTCGTCTCGGCTGCGAGCTACGAGGCGCGCAAATTCGGTGTGCGCTCCGCGATGCCCGGCTTCGAAGCGCGCAGGCTGTGCCCCGACGGCGTCTTCTTGCGCGACGACATGGCGAAGTACGCGCGCGAGAGCAGACACATCTTCGCGATCTTCGGCCGCTTCACGCCGGCGCTCGAGGGCCTCTCGCTCGACGAGGCGTTCCTCGATCTCACAGGCACCGAAAGATTGTTGGGAACCGCAGCCGAAGTGGGTGAGCGTTTGCGGCGCGAGGTGCGCGCCGAGACGGGGCTCGCGGTGTCGGTGGGCATCGCGCCCGTGAAGATGGTGGCGAAGATCGCGAGCGACAGTGCGAAGCCCGATGGGCTGCGCGAAGTGCGGCCCGGGGACGTGCGCGCGTTCCTCGACCCGCTGCCGGTGGGGCGGCTCTGGGGCGTTGGCGCCGTGGCGGAGGCGCGCTTGCTGCGCTTCGGCCTGCGCACGATCGGCGATCTCGCGCGGCTCGGCGCGACGCAGGCGCACGCGTGGCTCGGCGACTGGGGCGTCGAGATGGCGCGGCTCGCGCGCGGCGAGGACGTGCGCGACGTCGAGCCGTATCGCGACGCGGTCTCGATGAGCGAGGAGAATACGTTCGCGAGCGACGTTGCCGATCGCGCGCTGCTGGAGGCCGCGATCCTCGCGCATGCCGATTCCGTCGCGCGGCGCCTGCGCAAGAGCGGCGAGCAGGGCCGCACCGTCGTGCTCAAGCTGAAGCTCGCGCGCCGCGTCGCCGCCGGGCCACGCGGCTACCCGCTGCTCACGCGCCGCGTGACGCTGCCCGTGCCGAGCGACGATGGCGACGTGATCGCCTCGGCGGCGCGCGAGCTGTTACGGCAATCGGGCCTCGCGGAGCCCGTGCGCCTGCTCGGCGTCGGCGTCACGAACCTCGAGCCCGCGAACCCCGAACAGCTTGCACTCGGCGATGCCGGCGAAGCGCGTGCGCGCCGCGCGAACCTGAACCGCGCGCTGGATGCGCTGAGCGAGCGTTTCGGCCGCGACGCGGTGCACCGCGCAGAGCAAGCCGACGTGAGCCGCGCCGCGCTGTCGGACCAGATCAAGCGCGGAGAGTGAGCGTCAATCGAACACGCCGTCGATCTCCCAGCGCTCGTGCAGCAGGTCTCTCCGCAAGCGCACGACGTTGCCGTCGCTCGTCTGCACGTCGTAGTGATCGAAGGCGTAGCGGGCGTCGCTCCACCACTGGCCGGTGGTGCGCCACGGCCCGGCGCAGCGCACGACCTCGCCGTTCGCGAGCGCGCTCTGCACCCAGTACGGCGCGCCGCGCGCGCTGCGCACTGCGGC
>JANNKN010000520.1:0-2823 GCA_031396315.1 Deltaproteobacteria bacterium | reverse complement strand
CGAATGCGCGCAGCTTTTCGCGCAGCACATCGTGGTAGTCGTCACCGCCCGCGTAGCGCGCGATGCGAACGTCGCGTGGGGGTGCTTCGTCGTTCACCGCCTCGCGCGCGTAACGCAGCGCGACCGCGATCAGCGTGCGCGCGCCGGGAACGAGGCGGCGCGGGTCGATGCGCTCTTCGACGCGGCGCGCGAGGTACGCCATCTCGCCGGCGTAGCCGCGCGCGAGCCATTCGCGCAGGAACGCGCTGCGCTGCATCGGCGCAGCGGGCGCAAAGCCCACGCGCTCGAAGCCCAGCGTGAGGCCCAGCGCGCGAACGCGCTCGGCGAGCTCGCTCATGCGGCGAGGCGTCGTTCGGTCCGGCGCAGCGCAGCATCGGCCAGCAATAACAAGCCGACGGCGACCACGTAGATCGACAAGCCGAGCGCGGTGTGAACCCACCCCGAGGTCGCCTGCTCGAGACCGATTCGCAGGCACAGCAGCACGGTCGCGACGACGCGCACGAGGTTGCCGATCAGCGCGGCCGGCAGCACCAGCGCGATCAGGATCAAGCGCGTGCGCCTGCGCTTCAGGCTCATGAACGCCAACAGCACGCCGAGGGCGCTCAGCGTGTAGAGCGAAGTGGCGCCGCTGCACGCCTCCGCCACCTCCACCTGGAGGTCGCCGGCCATCTGGATGATGTAGCCATCGAGATAGACCGGAACGCCGAGCTGATAGAGCGCGGAGACGGAGCCGACCGACGCCCACTCTTGGAGCCACACCACGAGCGGCCCGTGCCATTCCTCGGGAGGGGGAACCATGAACAGCAGGAACGCGAGCGGGAATGCCAGCGCCGCGACCCACGCCCAGCCGCGGCGAAGCCACAGCAGCGCGACGAGGCTCCCGACGACGCCGAGGCCTGCGATCGTCATCGAGGGCGCGAGGTATCCCGCGAACGCGAGCGCCAGCGACGCCGCGAGCGCGAGCAGCCCGCGGCGATCCGGAAGCACAGGGAGTGCGGCGAGCTCGCGGGTGCGTCCGGCCGCGACGAAGTACGAGACCACGGGCACGAGGAAGCCGTGCGACATGTGGTCGGAGTTCCACCACGTGCGCCCGAGCGCGACGAGCACCGCGCTCAGCACGGCCAGCAACCCGACGAGCAATAGTTTGTCATTCCCGTCGAAGCGCAAGCGGGCGGCGGACGATTCGCTCAAGCAGTCTCCAGGCAGCCAGGGTGCAGTATCGGTCGCCTTGTCGCGAAGTGGAATGGTTCCTTCTGCATCACGAACTCGCTTTGCATGCGACTCACTCCTGGAGCCCCGCCCACCGATGGAACCTCGGATGCAAGAACGACTGGTCTTCCTGATCGGCGCTCCGCGCTCCGGCACGACGCTCACCGCGCGCATGCTGGGCGCGCATGCGGAGGTGTTCGCTCCGCCCGAGCCGCACCTGATGCCGCCGCTCGCGCACCTTGGCCTTCACGAGCGGGTCGACCAGGCTCCTTACGACCCGGTGATCACCCAGATCGGCCTGCGCGAGTTCGTCGCGAGCCTGCCCGCCGGCGAGCAGGACTACCTCGACGGCCTCCGGCGCTTCACCGATCACCTCTACGAGCGCGCCCTCGCGCCCAGCGGGCGGCGGATTTATCTCGATAAGACGCCCGCTTACGCGCTCGTCCTCGACTTTTTGGCGAAGCTCTACCCGCATGCCAAGTATGTCGTCCTGACGCGCCATCCGATGGCCATCTGGTCGTCCTACATTGACTCCTTCTTTGCGGGCGACGCGGCCTCCGCCTACGCCCGCAATCCGGTTCTCGAACGTTACGTGCCAGCCATCGCACGCTTTCTGCGCGAGCGCCCCGTGCCGCTCGTTCACGTTCGTTACGAAGAGCTGGTGCGCGATCCCGAGAAGCACCTGCGCGAGATCTGCGCGTTTCTCGGCATCGCATTCGATCCGGGCATGATCGATTACGGCGACGCGGAGGGCGCCGCGCGACCCGTCGCCGCCGGCCTCGGCGACCCCGTGACCGTCGATCGTCAGAAGCGCCCGACGACGCAGTCGGTCGGCAAGTGGGCCGCCGCACTCGCCGCCGATCCGGTGCGGCTCGGCCAATCGCGCGAGATCGCTGCCCGCCTCACCGACGAGGACCTCGCGACCTGGGGGCTCTCGGGCCCCGAGCTGCGCAAGTCGCTCGCCGAGATCGCACCGCACGCGGCCGGGCCGAGCCGCGCGCAGCTGTCGCGCTACGCGGTCGAGCGGCGTTTGCTGGTTGCGCTGCGGCGCGACATCCACACCAACGCGCTCGGGCGGCTCGTGCGCCGCGTGCGCACGCTCTGCGACGTGTTATTGCGCTGAGGGGCGCGGGCTCAACGCGAGGCGTTCGCGACGAGCTGCTGGATGCGCGGGTCGGTCAGCAGCGACACCGTATCGCCCGCTTGCACGCGCGCGCGGAGTTCCTCGTCGGCGAGCAAATCCTGAAACACGGGATCGGCCTTGATGCGCCGAAGGCGCGGGCCCAGCTCGGTCATTACGGCGGCCATCTCGTCGTGAAACTGCTGCGCGTCGACGGCGCTGCTCTCGGCTACGAGCCCGAGATCGGCGAAGCGTCCGCGCAGCTCGCCATCGCGCGCCAACTCCGCGAAGGTCGGGCGCGCGAGCGCGCCCTCGACGTCGCCACCTTCGAGGTCGCTCCAGAAGCCTCGATCCGCTTGCAACAAGCGGATCCGCGTATCGGACGCGATCGCGCTCAACGCGGCGATGCTCTCGCCGGGCTGCGCGATCAGCTTCGCGGCAATGCGCGTGCCACCGTCTCCGCTCGCGGCGATCCGCCCGGCAGCAGCGCCGGC
>JANNKN010000504.1:0-3576 GCA_031396315.1 Deltaproteobacteria bacterium | reverse complement strand
GCGGCGCGGCGCGGTCGGCGCCGTGTACGAGGCGCTCGATGCCGCATGCGGTGAGCTGCGGCGCGCATTCGGCGAGAGCGCGGCGTGCTTTGCGCTCTCCGACCACGGCGCGGGCGGCGCCGCGCGCGAGGTGGCGCACCTCGGGCGCCGACTCGCGGAGTGCGGGCTGCTCACGCGCAGGCGCGTCGGCGCCTTCGATGGCGCGGCGCGAGCGGCGCGCGATCTCGCGCTGCGCGTGCTCCCGCCGCGCGCGCGCGAGCGCGTCTTCCGCCGGCTGCACGGTGCGGCGGCGCGCGTCGAGAGCGCGGCGCGCTTCTCAGGCATCGCGTGGCCGAAGACGGCGGCATTCACCGAGGACGTGAACACGCAGCCCGGCGTGTGGGTCAATCTCTCAGGCCGCGAGGCGGCGGGGAGCGTCGCGCCGGGGGATTACGAGCGCGTGCGCGACGAGGTGATCGCCGCGCTGTGCGACTGGAAGCTGCCCGATTCGAGCGCGCCGGTCGTCGCGCGCGCACTGCGCCGCGAGGACGTTTATCAGGGGCCTCACGTCGGGCGCGCTCCCGACGTCGTGATCGAGCTCGCGCAGCACGCGGGCTACGGGCTCTCGCTCGTGCCGACGCCGTGGGGCGAGGGCAGCGACGCGAGTGTGCGACGCCTCGAAGCACACGAGCTCGGCGGCGGCAAAGGCCGCGGCATGAATGGCGTGCACACGTCGCAAGGCATCTGGATTCAGACGAACGCTGGCGACGTGCAGGGCGCGCTCGGGCCCGCGTCGATCGTCGACACCGCGCCGACGATTCTGCGCGCGCTCGGGCTGAGCGCGGATGCGCTAGACGGCAGCGTGCTGTGCGCCGAGCGCCGCGCTTACTCGGCAGCCGAAGAGGCGCTCGTCGCCGAACGACTCCGCAAGCTCGGCTACCTCGAATGAGCGGCTCGACGCCCCAGCGCGAACGCAGCGCGCGCCACGCACTCCGCGACGCCGGCGCCGCCTTGTTATGGGCGACCGGCGTGACGCGGCCGCAGCTGCGCGCCCGCAGCGCGCTCACGATCGTCACGTTCCATCGCGTGCTGCCGCCCGAAGAGATCGCGGCAGCGCCGTTGCCCGGCCTGTGCGTGACGCCGCGCTTCCTCGACGGCGCGCTCGCGTTCTTCGCACGCCATTACCGTTGCCTCACCGTGAGCGATGCTGTGAGCGCGCTCGCGCGCGGTGAAGCCCAGAGGCGCCCGCTGCTCGCCGTCACATTCGACGATGGTCGCGCGGACAATTTCGCGAATGCGCGGCCGTTACTCGCGAAGCACGGCGTGCCCGCGACGTTCTATGCCGTCGCGCATGCCATCGACGCCGCGGAGCCGCTCTGGCCGGACGCGATCGCGCTCGAAGTGCAGGCGCTTGCGGCGCGCGGCGCCGAGGGCCGCAGCGCGATCGCGGAAGCCTTCGGCGCGCCGATTCCCGACCGCACGCACGACGCCGAGTTGCCCAAGCTCGCGGCGAACCTCGCGAAGGCGTGGCCGCCGGCGCGCATCGCGCTGGCACTCGCGAAGCTGCGCGTGGCTTCGGGCGGCGCGCCACTCCCGAGCTGGGAGCGTGCGATGAGCTGGGACCAGCTCGCGCAGCTCGCGCGCGACGGCCACGAGCTCGGCTCACACTCGCTCACCCACGCGATCTTGTTACGGGAGTGCGTGCCCGACTTCACGGCCGAAGTCGCGGGCTCGAAGCGCACCCTCGAAGCGCGGCTCGGCGTGGCGGTGCGCAGCTTCTGTTACCCGTCGGGCCTCTATGACGACGCGGCACTCGCCGCCGTCGCCGCCGCGGGCTACGAGAACGCGACGACGACGCTGTCCGGCAAGAATCGCGCAGCGGGTTCGCCCTTCGAGCTGCGCCGCGTCGACATCGACGGCGTGCTGAACGCGCGCCAGGACGGAACGGCCTCGGCGAGCGTGCTCGCCTGGCGTCTCGCGCGGGGCGGCGCGTGAAGACGCTCGCCGTCGTCGTCTCGCACTACCCCGCGCTCTCGCACACGTTCATTCGCCGCGAGGTCGTCGCGCTGCGCGGGCTCGATGTGCTTGTGCACACGTGCAGCATCCACCGCGCGGAGCCGGGCGCGCTGATCGCGGACGCGGATCGCGAGGAGGCGAAGCGCACGATCGCCGTGCGGCCGGTGGGTCTGGAGAGCGTGCTTGGCGCTCTTGCCGTGCGCCCCTCCTGGGTGGACCGCACGCTGCTCGAACTCGCCCGTGCGTTCTGGGCTGTGATCGCCGGCGGCGCGAAGACCCGCCTTCATCCGCTCTTCTACTTCGCCGAAGCGAAGATCCTCGTCGCTGATCTGGCTTTCATGAAGGTCGGCCACATCCACGCGCACTTCGCCAACTCGGGCGGCGAGGTCGCCCTGATCGCGAGCCGGCTGCTGGGCGCAGGTTTCAGCCTCACGCTGCACGGGCAGTCCGATCTCGAGCAGACGCACCCGCGCCGCCTCACCGCGCTCGTGAACGAGGCGGCCTTCGTCGTGTGCGTGACCGACGCGATGCGCGAGGCAGTCGCGGCGCGTGTGCCGGGCTCCCGCAGCAAGCTGCACGTCGTGCGCTGCGGGCTCGACGCCGCCGGCCTCGCGCTGGTCCCGCGCTCCTCAGCGCCCGGCGCGAACGCGAAGCTGCGCCTGCTGCACGTCGGCCGCCTCTCGCCCGAGAAGAATCAGGCGCTGCTGCTCGATGCCTTTGCGGACGCGGTCTCAGGCGGCCTAGATGCCGAGCTACGCATCGTCGGCGACGGCCCCGAACGCGCTGCGCTCGCCGCGAAGATCACCGCGCTCCGGCTCGGCGCGCACGCAACGCTCCTCGGCCCGCTCGCGGGTGCCGCGCTCAGCGAGGAGTACGCAGCCGCGGACGTGTTCGTGATGTCGAGCCGCATGGAGGGGCTACCCGTCGTGTTGATGGAGGCGTTCGCGCAGGGCGTGCCGTGCATCGCGCCCGCCGTGGGGGGAATCCCCGAGCTGGTCACCGACGCGAATGGCTGGCTCTTTTCGGTGGGGGATCGCGCAGCGCTCACGCGCTCGCTGGTCACCGCGGCGCGCGAACGCGCGAGCCTCGCCGCGCGCGGCGCAGCCGGGCGCGCGGCGGTGCTCGCCGCGCACGACGTGCGCACGAACGCAGCGACGTTGCGCGCGTTGATCGCGCCGCGGCTCGCAGAGTAGGCTCGCGCCCGTGCGCCTCGCGCTACTCGCCGCGTTCCGTTTCCCCGCGCCGCAGGGTTCGCAGCGCTACGCCGACGAGCAGGCGCGCGCGCTCGCTGCGGCCGGCGCCGACGTCACGCTCTTCTGTTATGGACGCGGCGATGGCCGCGATACCGGTGCGCTGCAGCTCGTGCGCAGCGCGCCCTGGCTCGCGCCCGCGCGACCGTCGGCGCGCCTCGATCTGCGCAAGCTGCCGTCCGACGCGTCCCTGATGACTGCGCTCGTGCGCGCGCACCGCGCCGCGCCATTCGACGCCGTGCTCGCGCACAACGCCGAGGCCGCGCTGCGCGCGCTCGCGCGGCGGCCGCTCCAGCGCTCGCCGGTCGTGTACGTGCCGATACCTCACAGG
>JANNKN010000480.1:0-22334 GCA_031396315.1 Deltaproteobacteria bacterium | reverse complement strand
CATCGCATCGCTGATCGCGAAGCCGATGCGGCGCCCGACATCAGCGTGCTGGCGCATCGCCTCGGGGATTGCGGTGCGCACCACGACGCCGCGGCGCCGTTCCATCACGAAGAAGTCCGAGCCGCACACCGATTTGTCGTCGCAGAACGCGTAGGCACGCGGGGCGAGCCGCGTGTGCTTCCAGAGCCGTGAGAGCACCTTGTGCTCGCGCCGCATGTCGTGGGCGCCTGGCGCGATCGCGCCGAACGGCGGGCGGCGCAGCACGAGCTCCTGATGCTCGTACCCCAACAAGTAGGTGAGGTTCGCGGCGCCGTTCGGGAACTGCAGCACCTCCGGCCCGCGCCCGAAGCTCGCGCGCTCCGGCACGTGCGCCGTGAGCCACGCGTCGATCGCCGCCCAGTCGAGCTGCTCGCCCGCTCGAACCGGCGCGAGCTCGGACTCTGACGTCCGCGCATCCGCCAGGGTCATTCCGCCATGTCCCCTTCCATTTCCTCGAGTACGTCCGCGAACTGTGCGCGCGCGGCGTCCCGGAGCTTCGGGATGTGGCGCGTCGGGAACAGATCGCCCGCGGTGCTGAAGCCCGACAGCACCTCGCGCGCGAGCGTCACCTTGTGCACCTCGGTCGGTCCGTCGGCGAGGCCCATGTGGAACGACTCGATCAGGTACTTCGAGAACGGCATCTCGTTCGACGCGCCGAGCGAGCCGTGCAATTGAAGCGCGCGCGCCGAAACGTCGTGCAGCACGCGCGGCATCATCGCCTTCACCGCCGAGATGTCCCGGCGCACGCGCTGATAGTCCTTGTAGCGATCGATCTTCCACGCGGTCTGCAGCACGAGCAGGCGAAATGTCTCGAGGTCGGTCCACGAGTCCGCGATCTTCTCCTGCGTCATCTGCTTCTTCGCGAGCAGCTCGCCTTGAGTCGATCGAGACAGCGCGCGCTCGCACATCATCTCGAAGGCGCGGCGCGCAAGGCCGATCGTGCGCATCGCGTGATGAATGCGCCCGCCGCCGAGCCGCGTCTGTGCGACCACGAACGCGCCGCCGCGCGGCCCGAGCATGTGGCTCTTCGGGATGCGCACGTCCTCATAACGGATGTACGCGTGCGCACCGTGCTCCGCCGGCTCGTAGCCGAGGCCGACGTTGCGCAGGATGCGGATGCCCGGCGTGTCGGAAGGCACGAGAAACATCGACATCTTCTGATAGGGCGGCGCGTCGGGATCCGTCACCGCCATCACGATCAGGAAGGATGCCCAACGCGCGTTCGACGAGAACCACTTCTCGCCGTTGATCACCCACGCGTCGCCGTCGAGGGTCGCCCGTGTCGCGAACACCTTCGGATCGGCGCCACCCTGCGGCTCCGTCATCGAGAAGCACGACACGATCTCGTTGCGCAGCAGCGGCGCGAGGAATTGCTGCTTCTGCGCTTCGGTACCGTAATGCGCGAGGATCTCGCTGTTGCCCGAGTCGGGCGCCTGGCAACCGAAAATGATCGGCGCACAGCGTGCGCGGCCGAGGATCTCGTTCATCAGCGCGAGCTTCACCTGCCCGTAGCCGCGGCCACCGAGATCCGGCCCGAGATGGCATGCCCAGAGCCCGCGCTCCTGCACATCCTTCTGCAGTGGCCGGATGATCTTGTTACGGAGGGGATCTTTGGTGTCGTACGGCGCGCCCACCACGAAGTCGAGCGGCTCGATCCGCTTCTTCACGAACTCGTCGATCCAGTCGAGCTCTTTCTGATACTCGGGGTCGGTCTCGAAGCTCCACATGTCGCGCTCCTTGGATGGGGTTGGGTGCCTACTTGCCGAGCGCCGCGTCGCGCATGCGGTGGAGCTCTTCCCAGCCCAAGTACGACTGGATGCCGTCGTCGTTGTAGAAGAGCACCGGGCCATCGCAGATGAACAGATATTCGGTGTCTTCGAGCGCGGTCGTCGCACCGTGCAGCACGCCGTTCGGCTCGTAATCGTAATCGCCGGCGTTCAGCACGCCGTCGCGCACCTGCAGCTTGCCCTTCAGGATGAACGTGTGCGCCGCGGAGAGGTGTTTGTGCGGCGCGGCGACGTAGCCCTTGTTCCAACGGAAGAGCGCGGCCCAGCGCCCGGACTCTTCGCCCGTGAACAGCACCTTGATCCACGCCATGTCCTTCTCTTGCTCGATCCACGGATCCGTGGACCGCACGATGAGATCTGCGAGCTGATCGTTTACGGGCGTGACGTCTTGCATGAGGCCCATGTCATTCTCCTCGAGAGTTGTTTGGGATCCGGTCAGAGCATGCGAATGGGATCGGTCTTGCCGTCCCAGCGCGCATGCTCCTCGTTCCATGCAGTGAAGATCTTGCGCAGCGGCGCGTTGTCCTCGTAGAGCTCGACGCATGCACCGAGCCAAGAGCGTGCGTCGACGTAACAAACGCGCGCCGCAGACACGAGCTCGGTGACGACTTCGCAGCCCGAAGCGACGAAGCGCGCGCGCTCGCCCTCGAAATCGGGCACGAGCAACGCGAAGTGGTGGAAGCCCTCTTGGCCGCGCGGGAAAAGGTCGCGGTAAACGGACGGCGTGTCGCAGTGCTGCTGGATCAGCTGGACATGCACTTCGCCCACCGAGCCGAACGCGTAGCTGAGGTCGGGCTCGGTCGGCGTGCCGCGATACGTGTGTGCGCCCTTGTGGTGAAGGCTCGCGTAGAACGGGCCTGCGCCCGTCATCTCCGTCCACTTCGCGCAGGCGGCCGCGACGTCGTTCACGACGTAGGCCCATTGTTGAATCGGGTAGCGGATCAGCACCTCGCCCTCGTCCGTCGCGCGCAGTTGAAGCCCGTTCTCACGCTGTGGTAACTCCGCTCGCATGCCTGCCTATTTCATCGCCCAGTACGTCGTGAAGAATCCCACGCTCTACCGCGAATACCAACAGGGCGCGGGCCCGTCGGTGGGCGCGTTCGGCGGAAAGCTCGTCAGCTTCGACATCGCGTCGGAGACGATCGAGGGCAAGCCGCCAGGGCCTCAGACGGTGATCATCGAGTTTGAGTCGGTCGAAAAAGCCAAGGCTTGGTACAACTCGCCCGAGTACCAGAAGGTGGTCGGGAAGAGGCTGGCGGCGACCGAGGGGCACTCCGTGATCTCCCAGGCGATGAATACTGGGGCGCGCTGAAGACGGGCCAGAGGTCGTGGCGCCTGCGCGAAGGCGGCGGGGCGCCGCTTGCGCGCGATGGCTCGCGCGGCTGGGCGGGCGTAGCGCTGCTCGGCGGGCCGGAGCCCTTCGGTTCCGTGGCGCTTCCTGCTGCGCTCGATTCGCGCTCCAGCGGCGCCCCGCCGCCTTCGCGCAGGGAGTGTGCGTGTGGGCGTTGGTGCGTTGGCTCGGGCGGGGCTTGAATTGGGAGGGTGAATCCGGCGCGCCTTCGAGGCGCGCCGGATTCATTTTCGGAGGAGGCTCTTGTTTCGGACTTGGGTCATGATTTTGGCCACCTTGCCGTCACGACGCGTTCCTTGATGCGCCAGCCGTTCGTGGTGCGGACGAGGATGTCCTCGTAGTCGCCGCCGTACATGCGGCCGCCTTCGCTCGGGACGGCGTATTTGCTGATGGCGCGGGTCTCGCCGGCTTCTTCGTAGACGTAGAGGTTGGTGCTGTGGTGCGCGGGCGGATGGCTGGCGCGCTCGAAGAAGGCGATCACCGCGGGAAGGCCTTCATGGCGCCCAGCCTGATAAGCGCTGACGTCGAAGGCGCCGTCGTCGGAGAAGATCTCGCCGAGGCGCGGCCATTGCTTGGCGTCGACGAGGTGGCCGTAGTGCGCCATCAGCTGCTGGATCGCGACGATGTCGTGGGTGTCGAGCACGCGGGTTCCTCTCAGGTCGCTTCGTCGCCGATGCCGGGGAGCGCAGGCTCGCCGCGTGCGACGACGACGGCGGCGGCGAGGTCGCCCGTCACGTTCACCGTCGTCCGGCACATGTCGAGGAAGCGGTCGACGCCGAACACGATCCCGATCGCATCCGCGGGGATTCCGATCAGGCCGAGGATCATCACGATCACCGGCAGCGAGCCTGCCGGCACGCCAGCGGTTCCGATGCCGCCGAGGATGCAGATGAACACGACCGTGACTTGTTGGGCGAGCGAGAGCGGCACTTCGTAGATCTGCGCGAGAAAGAGCACCGTGACGCCCTCGAACAGCGCGGTGCCGTTCTGGTTCGCGGTCGAGCCGAGCGTGAGCACGAAACGGCTGACGTGCGACGGCAGGCGCAGCTCTTCGTCGGCGGCGATCAGCGCAATCGGAAGCGTCGCGGCGCTCGACGCGGTGGAGAACGCGGTGAGCATCGGCGCGCGCACGGCGCGGAAGAAGCGCGCGGGGCTCATGCCGCCGAACAGCCACACCGAGAGCGAGTAGACGCCGAATTGGTGCAGCGCGAGCGCGAAGACCACGATCGCGACGTAGCGCCAGAGCTGCAGCGCCTCGGTGCCGAGGCGCGCCGCGATCGCGAACACGAGGCACGCGACGCCGTACGGCGCAAGCCGCAGCACCAGGCCCATGAGGTTCATCACGACGTCGTAGAGCCCGCGCAGTGCGCCCTCGAATTGGCGCGCCGCGCTCGTGCGCGTGATCGCGATGCCCGCGCCGAGGAAGAGCGCGAACACCATCAACGCGAGCATGTCGTTCTCGGCCATCGCCTTCACGATGTTGCGCGGCACGAGATTCACGATGAAGTCGATGCCCGACGATTGTTGGGCCGCCTGAATGCCGGTGTCGCGCACGAGCGCCCTCAGGCCCTGCAAATCGGCGCCCGGCTGGAACGCGTTCACCAGGCCGACACCGATCAGCACGGCGATGCTCGAAACCACGATCGTGTACGCGAACGTCTTCGCGCCGATCCGGCCGAGCGCGCGCACGTCGCCGAACTCGGAGACCGCGATTGCGAGCGAGCTCGCGATCAGCGGGATCATCAGCATGAAGAAGAGACCTAGAAAGATCTTGCCCGCAGGGTCGAGGACGTTCACGAGCAGGCTCTTCAGCCAACCGGCGTCGCCCGCGAAGGCGTGCGCGAGGAGACCGAGCACGAGGCCCGCTCCGAGGCCAGCGAGCATGCGCAGCGGTGCGTCGTGATTCATTCCGCCTCCTCGGCTGCGCGCAGTCTATGGCAGGCGAGGTATGGTGCCGCGTCTTCGAAGGAGACCCGCGATGGAGATTCGCAGCGAGCGCGTTCAGATTCCGGTCGGCGGCGGCACCATGGGCGGCTACCTCGTGCGACCGGCGGATTCGACGCCGCGTCCCGGCGTGATCGTCTACATGGAAATTTTTGGCGTGAACGCGCACATCCGCGACGTCGCGGATCGCGTCGCACGCGAGGGCTACGCGGTGCTCGCGCCGGATTTCTTCCATCGCACGCATCCGGGCATCGAGCTCGGCTACGACGAAGCGGGCATGGGCACCGGCATGAAGGGCCTGATGGCGCTCGACGCGGACAGCATGGTTGCCGACGCGCAAGCCGCGCTCGCGTTCCTGCGCAAGCAGCCGAACGTGACGGGCAAGGTCGGTGCGATGGGGTTCTGCATCGGCGGGCACATGACCTACCTGACCGCATGCGAAACCGACGTGGCGGCAGCCGCTTCGTTCTATGGCGGCGGCATCGCGGCAGCGAAGGGCCCCGGCGGCAAGGCCTCGACGCTCGGCCGCACGCCGAAGATCAAGGGCAAGCTGCTGTGCCTGATGGGCGCGAAGGACGGCATGATCCCGATCGAGCAGGTGGATGCGGTGCGCAGCGCGCTGAAGGCCGCCGGCACGCGCCACGAGGTGCTCGTGTACGACGCGGACCACGGCTTCTTCTGCGATGCCCGCGGCACGTACCACAAGCCGTCGGCGGACGACGCGTGGACGCGCGTGAAGGCGCTGTTCGCGAGCGAGCTGAAGTAGGGACGCGGCGCGGCTGGCCCGCGACGTCGGGGGTCGCTATTTCGCTGCGCCGCAGCCCTCGCGCCGCACTTGGAGCCGCACGCCATGCTCGATGCCCGCAGTCTCGAAGGTCGCCGCGACGAGATCGCCGCGAGCATCCGCCGCCGCGGCGTGAAGGCCGACCTCGACGGCGCGATCGCGCTGCATGCGCAGGTCGCGACGAAGCAGCACGAGCTGAATGAGACGAACCGGCGCCGCAACGAGCACCAGGAGCGCGGGAAGCGCAAGCTGACGCCCGAGGAGCGCGCGGAGCACGGCGCCGAGGGGCGCGCGCTGAAGGAGGCCGTCGCGCGCGTCGAGGCCGAGGTCGACGCGCAGCGCGCGAGGCTCGACGCGAAGCTGCGCGAGCTGCCGAACTTCTTGCACCCCGCGGTGCCCGACGGCGGCGAGGCGGACGCGAAGGAGCTGCGACGCTTCCTGGACGCCACGCCGTTTGCGTTCGCCCCGAAGGACCACCTCGCGCTCGGCGCGGCCCTCGACCTCTGGGATTTCGATGGCGGCGCAAAGGTGGCCGGCCCGAAGTTCTATTTCCTGAAGAACGAGGCCGTACTGCTCGAGCTCGCGCTCCAGCGCTACGCGCTCGAATTGTTATTGGCGGAGGGCTTCACGCCTTACGTGACGCCGGATCTCGCGCGCGCCGAGATCCTCGAGGGCATCGGCTTCAATCCGCGCGGCGACGAGACGCAGATCTACTCGATCGCGAATACCGAGCTGTGCCTCGTCGGCACCGCCGAGATCACGCTCGGCGGCCTGTACGCGGACACGATCCTCGAGGAAGAGCAGCTGCCGGTGCTGATGGCCGGCATCTCGCACTGCTTCCGCACCGAGGCCGGCGCCGCGGGGCGCGAGAGCAAGGGCCTCTACCGCGTGCATCAATTCACGAAGCTGGAGATGTTCGCGATCACGCGGCCCGAGGATTCGGACGCGATGCACGAGCGCTTGCTCGCGATCGAGGAACGCATCTATCAGGGCCTCGAGCTGCCTTACCGCGTCGTCGACATCGCAGCCGGCGATCTCGGGGCGCCCGCGTATCGCAAGTTCGACGTCGAAGCGTGGATGCCGGGCCGCGGCGAGAACGGCAGCTGGGGCGAGATTTCGAGCACGTCGAACTGCACCGATTATCAGGCTCGGCGGCTGCGCGTGCGCTTCCGGCGCAAGGCCACCAAGAAGAACGAGTTCGCGCACATGCTGAACGGCACCGCCGTCTCGAACGCGCGGCTGATCCTGGCGCTGGTGGAGAACCACCAGCGGGAGGACGGGAGCATCGCGATCCCCAAGGCGTTGCAGGCGTATGTGGGGCGCGAGGTGATTAGGCGTTAAGGGGCTCCGTCCTCCCCTTTCCTTATCTACTTCGCTGCGGCGTCGAGGACTCCGCCTTCGCTGCGCGCTTCGCTTGCGTGGCTTGATTCGTGCGCCGAGGTGGGGGGGCGTCGGAGGCGATCGGGCTTGAGTGCAAGCGCGGCAGGCGTTGAGGTCGGTCGGCGTTTGCCTCGGCTGCGGGGTTTGTCTCGCGTGGCTGTGCGTTGTGTCAAGCTGCGCGGCGATGACGGCTGTGGCGCGTGACAACTTGATGCTTGGGACGGCGGGGCATATCGATCACGGGAAGACGACGCTCGTGCGGGCGTTGACGGGCGTCGATACGGACCGGCTGCCGGAAGAGAAGGCGCGCGGGATTACGATCGAGCTGGGGTTTGCGCCGCTCGAGCTGGTGGCTGGGCTGCGCGTTGGCGTCGTCGATGTGCCGGGGCACGAGGGGCTCGTGCGCACGATGGTGTCGGGTGCGACCGGCATCGACCTCGTGCTGCTCGTGGTCGCGGCGGACGAGGGCGCGATGCCGCAGACGCGAGAGCATCTCGCGATCGTCGATCTGCTCGCGATCGGGAGCGGCGTCGTCGCGCTGACGAAGAGCGATCTCGCGGAGCCCGACGTCGCGGATCTCGCCGAGGCCGAGGTGCGCGAGCTGATCGCGGGCACTGCGCTCGAACGGGCCGAGGTGGTGCGCGTTTCGGCAACGAGCGGCGCGGGCATCCCCGAGCTGCGCGCGGCGCTCGCGCGCGCGGCGGAGGCGGCAGCTGCGCGCACTTCACGTTCCGGCCCGCCGCGGCTATGGGTCGATCGCTGCTTCGAGTCGCGCGGTTTCGGCGCGATCGTGACGGGCACGCTGATCGGCGGCGCGCTCGCCGTGGGCGACACCGTCGAGCTGTTCCCGAGCGGCGCTCGCGCGCGGGTGCGCGGGCTCCAGAGCTTCGGCGAGAGCCACGCTGCACTCGCGCCCGGCGCGCGCTGTGCCGTCAACTTGCAGGGCATCGCGCTCGCGGATCTCGCGCGCGGCATGCTCGTTGCGGCGCCCGACGCGCTCGCACCGTCGCGAGCTTTCGACGCATCGCTCCACTGGCTCCCGAGCGCGCCGGCGAGCGGGCGGCGGCCCGTCGCGTGCGAACTGCTGGTCGGAACCGCGGCGCTGCGCGCTCACATCGCACCGATCGGCAGCGACGTCTTCGAGCCCGGTGCCCGCGGCTTCGCTCGCCTCCATCTCGATGATGGCGATGCGGGGGCTGCGGATGCGCTCGCCCTGCTCCCCGGCGATCGCTTCGTCGTGCGCGGGTTCTCGTCGGGCGCGACGCTCGGCGGCGGAGCCATTCTCGACGTCGCTCCTCCGCATCGCCGGCGCAGCGATCCACAGGTCGGCGCGGGGCTCACTGTGCTTGCGAGCGGCGACGCAAGCGCGGGCATCGCGCTGCGCGTCGTGCGCGCCGGCTTCGCCGGCATCGCGCGCGACGCCCTCGCGCGGCAGACCGGGCTCGCGCGGATGCCGCTCGCTGCGGCGATCGGAGCAGCGCTGGAGGGCTCCGAGATCACGGCGTTGGGTGATGACTCCTTCGTTGCGCGCGCGACGCTTGACGACTCCGCGCGGCGCATGCTCGAAGCGCTCGGCACATTTCACACCGCGAACCCGATCAAGCCTGGCATGCCGAAGGGCACACTTCGCGCCGCACTCCCGGAGAATGCGGCGCTCGCGCTGTTCGAGGCTGCGATCGCTGAACTCGCGCAGCGCGGCGAGATCGCGCTCGAGGGCGAGCTCGTGCGCGCCGCCGCGTTCGCGCCGCGGCTCACGGCGCGCGAGGGCGAGATCGCCGCGCTGCTACGCGAGGGCGCGCGCACTGCGGGCCTAGAGCCGCGCACGTTGCGCGAATGGATGGTGGAGCTCGCGGCGCCCGAGGCGCAGCTGCGCGAAGTGCTCGCGCACCTCGAACGCGAAGGAGCGCTGGTGCGCGCGCCTGGCGAATTGTGTTTCGACGCGCGCATCGTCGCCGATCTGCGCGCGCGGCTCGTGGCGCAGCTCGAGGCCAGCGGCGAAATCGGCACCGCCGCTTACAAGGACCTCATCGGCACCACTCGTAAATTCGCCGTGCCACTGATGGAACTCTTCGACACCGAGCACCTGACCATACGCCGCGGCGAAGTGCGCATCCTGAAGCGCAAGGTGAGGTAACGGGGACGTTCCTCCTTGTTCGCGACATCGGGGACACTCCTTAGCTCGTCGAGCGCGCCCGCTTCGCCGCTCTCAGGATAGATGCGTGCGCCACGCCGAGGCGAAGCGCGACCTCGCTCGCGCGAAGCCCCAACAGATGCGCGCGCCGCGCGATCACCTCGCGCGCGTTGCAGGCCGTGCGGCGGCGCGATCCGCCCGTCACCAGCGCAGGCGCGATGCCGAACTCGGCGCACACTCGCTCGAGCTCGGCTTCGAGCTGCGGAATCCGCCGTGGCGCCGCCTCGTCCTCGGGCTCGCATTCGCGCGCCCGCTTCCAATCCCGCATGAACTCGCCCAGGGCGACGCGTGCCTCCGGCACAGAATCCGCGAACGGCGCCAACGCAGAGCGCACATCGAGCAGCGCGGAAGTCCGATTGCCCATCAAGATCCCGTGGCCGCACCACAAGTAGCGCTCCAGCTCTTCCAGATCGCCAACGACGCCTGCCTCGAGCGGATTGACGTGGACGTAGCGAATCGAGTTCCGGAGGTGCGCGTCGTCCTTGATCGGCGTCGCGTTATACCGATTCTGGAAGAGGTGGCCTACGCGCCCATGGCGTCGATTGAAATGCATTGCGTATGCCGTTTCGATGCGCGCCATGAAGCGAGCGAGGGGAACAGGTCCCGTTCGCGTCACCAGATGGACGTGATTCGACATGAACGCGAGGGCCAGAAGAGCGAGGGAACACTCTGCGGACACGACTTCAATGCGATCGAGCAGAAACCTGCGGTCCGTGTCATCGACAAAGATGTCGCAGCGCGCGACGCCGCGGAGAGTGACGTGATGGTGCGCGCCAGGAGCATCCCGGCGAGGCATGCGGGGCATGCGTTGGCCTCGGGGACTCTGCGGGGCGGGGCGTCACTGTAGCCGCGGGCGCGGTCATTCGCAGCGGGAGCGCGAGGAGTGTCCCTCGCGTCGCAAACAAGGAGGAACGTCCCCGGGCGTCGCGAACAAGGAGGAACGTCCCCGGGATTCGCTTTGTTTTAGTGGAGGGCGGCGATGGATTCGCGGGTCCAGTCGAAGGCGCGCACGAAGGAGAGCAGGTCTTCGGGGCCGTTGTTAGGGAGGACGCCGAGCACGATCACGGCGATGGCGCAGACTGCCAGCACGGCCCACTCGCCGGTGGCGAGGCGCAAGCGGCCCGCGGCTTCGCCCGGTTCCGCCATGTACATGAGGCGCGGCAGGCGCAGGTAATAGAAGACGGAGATGACGCTCGTGAGCGCGGCGATCACGACGAGCGTGACCATGCGCTCCGACGCGTCCGACTGCACCGCCGCCATGAACACGCTGTACTTCGCGACGAAGCCCGCGGTGCCGGGGATGCCAGCGAGACCGAGCATGAACAGCGTCATCAACGCCGCGAGAGCGGGGCGGCGCTTCGCGAGGCCAGCGTATTCCTCGAAGCGATCCGCGTCGTGGCCGCGGTGCGTGAGCGCGACGATCACGCCGAAGGCACCGAGGTTCAGGAACAGGTACGCGAGCAGATAGAACAGCACGGCCTGATAACCCACCGCGGTGCCGGCGACGATCCCGAGCAGCAGGTAGCCGGCGTGCGCGACGCTCGAGTACGCGAGCATGCGCTTCACGTTGTCCTGGATCACCGCCATCAGGTTGCCGACGATCATCGTGGCCGCGGAGAGCACCCAGAGCACGTCGGTGAGCGGGCCCGCGAGCTGGCCGAAGGTCGCATCCGCGAGCCGCACCAGCGCGACGAACGCAGCGGCCTTCACCGTCACGGACATGTAGGCCGTCACCGATGCGGGCGCGCCTTCGTAGACATCGGGCGTCCATTGATGGAACGGCACCGCGGAGATCTTGAAGGTGAAGCCGACGAGCACGAGCGCAAGGCCGATCACGCCGATCGGATCCGAGCCGTCGAAGGAGGCGGCGATGCCCGCGTAGCTGGTCTGCCCCGTCGCGCCGTAGAGCAGCGCCATCCCATAGAGCAGGATCGCGCTCGCGAACGAGCCGGCCAGGAAGTACTTGAGCGCGGACTCGTTGCTGCGGAGCTTGCGGCGATCGAAGCCCGCGAGCACGTAGATCGGAATGCTCATCAGCTCGATGCCGAGGAAGGCGCTCACCAGATCGACCGAGCCGACCAGTAGCACCATGCCGCTCGTCGCGATCAGCGTGAGTGCGTAGTACTCGCCGTGCTGGACACCGATCTCTTTCAAGTAATAGGTCGAGAGCAGCACCGACAACAGCGTGCCGAGGCTCACGAGCGCGATGCCGAAGCTCGCGAGCCGATCGAGCTGGAACATCGGGTGATCGGGGCTGAACTCACGCGTCGCGCCTGCGCTGAACGAGTTCGCGGCCGACCAGATCACCGCCGCGAGCACGCCGCATGCGGCCAGCGAGAGCACGGCGTTCTTGCGATAGCGGTCGGCCTCGCTTGCGCGGCTGCCGAGGAAAAGATCCAGCGCGAGCACGAGGAACGCGCCGCCCGAGACGAGCAGAAGCGGCAGCGCGGCGCCCAGATCGAGCGTGGGTGCGGGAATCATCGCGCTGGCTCCGCGAGGCTCGCCTCGAGCGTGATCGGCAAAGCGCTAGCCGCCGCAGCCGGAGCTCGCTTCGCCTCCATCACGCGCAGAATCTCGTTCACCGGCGCACTGAGCCGCATGAGCAGTGGCTGTGGGTAGATCCCGATCCAGAAGATCGGGATCACGAGGGCGAGCATCACGAGCTTCTCGCGCAGATCGAGGTCGATCAGCCCGCGGTTCTCGGGAATCTCGACCGGCCCGAATACGACGCGGCGGTACATCCACAGCATGTAGACCGCGGCGAGCACGACGCCGAGCGTCGCCGCGGACCCCACCCACGGCGAGGCGTGGAAGGTCCCTAGCAGAATCAGGTATTCGCCGACGAAGCCGTTCAACATCGGCAGGCCGATGCTCGACATCGTGACGATGCCGAACATCGCTGCGTAGACGGGCATCGGCTTCGCGATGCCGCCGAACGCACTGATCTCGCGGGTGTGCCGGCGCTCGTAGAGCATGCCGACGAGCAGGAAGAGCGCGCCGGTCGAGAGGCCGTGGTTGACCATCTGCAGCACCGCGCCCTTCAGGCCCTCGTCGTTCAGCGCGAAGGTTCCGAGGATTACGAAGCCGAGGTGCGCGATCGACGAGTATGCGACGAGCTTCTTGATGTCCGACTGCACCATCGCGACGAGCGCGCCGTAGAGGATGCCCGCGAGACCGAGGCCGAAGACGAGCGGCGCGAACTGGTGCGCCGCATCGGGGAAGAGCGGCAGTGCGAAGCGCACGAAGCCGTAGGTGCCCATCTTGAGGAGCACGCCCGCGAGGATCGCGGAGCCTGCGGTGGGCGCCTCGACGTGCGCGTCGGGTAACCACGTGTGGAACGGGAACACGGGCACCTTGATGCCGAAGGCCAACGCGAACGCCGCGAACAGCCACGGCTGCGTCTTCCACCACACGTCGCCGCTGGGCAGGATGTTCGTGTCGAGCAGGCCTGGTAGCGCGCCTCCCGGCGGCGCGACGAGGTCGAGCGTGAAGGTGCCCGTCTGCTCGAAGTGCAGCCGGTAGACGACCAACATCGCGACGAGCATCAGCAGCGAGCCGACCATCGTGAACAAGAAGAACTTGATCGCGGCGTAAACGCGCCGTGGCCCGCCCCAGATTCCGATGATGAAATACATCGGGATCAGCATCAGCTCCCAGAACAAGTAGAACTGGAAGAGGTTGAGCGCGGCGAAGGTCGCGATCATGCCCGTCTCGAGCGCGAGCATGAAGAACAGGAACGACTTGACGTTCTGCTTGATGTCGTGCCACGAGGCGAGCAGCACGATCGGCTGCAGGAACGTCGTCAGCAGCACCAGCAACAGACTGATGCCATCGATGCCGACGTAATAATTCACGCCCCACTCGGCGAGCCACGGCGTGTGCTCGACGAACTGATACTCGGCGCGCGTCGGGTCGTAGCCCGTCCAGAGTTTCAGCGAGACGAGGAACGTGACGAGGCTCGCTGCCAGGGCTCCGACCTTCCAGGCCGACGCGGCGAGCTCGCTCCCCACGCGCTTCGCGACCTGATCGAGGGCCACCAGCGCGAGCGCCGCGCCGAGCGGTAGGAACGAGACGACGCTGAGCAGGTTCGCGTCGAACATCACGCGACCTGCCTCACGAGGTAGTACAGCAGGCCCGCGGTCCCCAGCGCCATCCAGCCGAGGTAGCTCTGGGCGAAGCCCGACTGCGCGTACTTGAGCAGGCCGTTCGTGACGCCGCGGATCGTCGCCGCGGAGCCGTTGACGAGCACGCCGTCGATCAACCCGGCGTCGATGAAGCGATGCAGCACGCGATCGGAGATCACGACGAGGGG
The DNA here is from genome assembly GCA_031396315.1 of Deltaproteobacteria bacterium. Taxonomy (GTDB): domain Bacteria; phylum Myxococcota_A; class UBA9160; order UBA9160; family UBA6930; genus VGRF01. The sequence continues at coordinate 8,546 of JANNKN010000480.1, read as the reverse complement.
CCGCACGAACACGAGGTCGTAGAGCTCGTCGACGTAATACTTGTTGACGACGAGCTTGTGCAATGCGCCGAGCGAGCTGCGGATCGCGACCGGAATACCCGGCGCCATCACGTACATCCAGTACGCGAGCGCGGCGCCGACTGCGGCGACGCCGACCGAGTACGCGGCGAGCAGGCGCTCCTCGGAGAGCGCGATCTCGTGGTGCGCGTTCGAGAGCACTGGCGCCAGGAAATTCGCGAAGCTGTTGCTGTCCTCGTGCGCGATGCTGAGCGCTCCGAGCAGCGGGTTCAGAGCGGCCGCGGGCCCGAGGAAGCCGCCGAAGATCGCCGCGAGCGCGAGGATCACGAGCGGCCCGATCACGACGGCACTCGGCTCGCGAATGTGCGAGCGCGTTTCCGCCGAGGCACGGCTCTCGCCGAGGAACGTGCGGAAGTGGAGCCGGAACATGTAGAACGCCGTAATGCCTGCGGTCGTCAGTGCGATCGCGTAGAGCGCCGCGTGCCCCGGCACGTGCGACAACCTCGCCGCGAGCAGGATTTCGTCCTTGGAGAAGAACCCGGACATGAACGGGAAGCCGGCGATCGCGAGCACGCCGACCAAGAACACCTTGTGCGTCCAGGGCAGCAGCTTGCGCAGGCCGCCCATCTTGTCCGTGTCCTGCTCGTGGTGCATCGCGAGGATCACGGCGCCGGCGCCGAGGAAGAGCAGCGCCTTGAAGAATGCGTGCGTCACCACATGGAACATCGCTGCGCCGAACGCCCCGCATCCCACCGCTAGGAACATGAAGCCGAGCTGGGACACCGTGGAGTAGGCGAGCACCTTCTTGATGTCGGTTTGCGCGACCGCGATGGTCGCTGCGAACAGCGCGGTGATCGCCCCGGTCCACGCGATGAACGCCGATGCGCCGGGCGCCTCCGCGTACACGAAGCTCATGCGCGAAACCATGTAGACGCCCGCGGTCACCATCGTCGCCGCGTGGATCAGCGCGGAGACTGGCGTCGGTCCGGCCATCGCATCGGGCAGCCAGACGTAGAGCGGCAGCTGCGCGGACTTGCCGGCGGCGCCGACGAAGAAACACAGGCCGATCAAGGTCGCGAGCTTCCACTCCGGGAAGCCCGGCAGGAACGAGAGCCAACTCGGCAATACGACCGTCTGCTCGGCGATCGCGGGGAATGCGGCCTGAATGTCGCGGAAGGCGATCGCGGTGTGACCCGCATCCGAGAGCGACCAGAACAACAGGAAGAGGCCAATCAAGAAGCCGAAGTCGCCGATGCGGTTCACGATGAACGCTTTGCTTCCGCAGTAGGCGTTCCACTTGTCCGAGTACCAGAAACCGATCAGCAGATACGAGCAGACGCCGACGCCCTCCCAGCCCAGGAACATCAACAGCAGATTGTCCGCGAGCACGAGCATCAGCATCGAGAAAGTGAACAAGTTCAAATAACAGAAGAAGCGCGCGAAGCCGCGGTCGTCGCGGTGGTCGTCATCCATGTACCCGATCGAGTAGATGTGGATGAGCGAGCCGACGCCGGTGACGACGAGAATCATCACGGCGGAGAGCGGGTCGAGCAGAAACGCGGCATCGGCGCTGAAGTTCGCGGTGCCGATCCAGGTGAAGAGCATGTCGCTCATTGCGCGCGAGCCCGCAGGCAACGCCTGCAACTCCGTGAAGAGAATCACCGAGAGCACGAACGACGCGATCACCGTGCCGCACGAGAGCGCGATCGTGAGCGCGCGATTCAGCGGCTTGCGCACGAGCGCGAGCAGCACGCCGTGCACCACGGCGCCGAGCAGCGGCAGCAACGGCACCCAGCGGATCCACGCGTTGGCGGTTGCTTCTACCATTTGAGCAGGCTCGCATCTTCCACGTTCACGGATTCGCGGTTGCGGAACAGCGAGATCACGATGCCGAGGCCGACTGCGACTTCGGCTGCGGCCACCACGATCACCATCACCGCGAACAGTTGGCCCGCGTAATCCGCCCAATGCTGCGAGAACGCGACCAGCGCGAGGTTCACTGCGTTCAGCATCAGCTCGATCGACATCAGGATCGCGATCAAGTTGCGGCGCGTGAGCACACCGAGCACCCCTAACAAGAAGAGGATGCCAGAGAGCGCAATGCTGTGGGTGATGGGAATCATCAGTCGATCTTCCGCTTGGCGAGGATGACGGCGCCGATCATCGCGCCGAGCAGCAGCAGCGACGTGACTTCGAACGCGAGCACGTAATCCGTGAACAGCGCTTCGGCGACCAGGCGGTAGCCGCCGAAGCCGGCGGGGAGCGCCACGGGCGGATCGAACGCGCCGGGTAGGAGCGAGAGGAAGCCGGCGCCGAGCGCGAGCGCCCCGAGCGTCGCGAGCACGGGCTTCGCCCAGCCGGAGCCGCCGAACTCGTCGTGGCGCAGGTTCAGCAGCATCACCACGAACAAGAACAGCACGAGGATCGCGCCGGCGTAGACCATGATTTGCAGCGCGCCGATCAGGTACGCGTCGAGCTGCACGTAGATCGCGCCGAGCGCGATCATGGTCGCGACCAGCGAGAGCGCGCCGGCCACCGTGTTCTTCGTGTTCAGCAACATGCCGAGCGCGCCGAGGATCGCGACGAACGCAAAGAAGTAGAAGAGCCCGAGCGTCATGCGCCGCGCTCCAAGAGCAGGATCAAGCCGCCAGTCACGAACGCGTTCGCGATCGAGAGCGGCAGGATCATCTTCCAGCAGAGATCCATCACCTGGTCGTAGCGGAAGCGCGGCAGCGTCCAGCGCAGCGCCATTTGCAGCCAGATCATCACGATGACCTTCAGCAGGAACGTGACGACGTGCAGGACCATGCACAGCACGGTGGCGAACGTGACGCCGAGCGCAGGCGTCAAGCCGCCGAGGATGTCTGCCTGGGTGAGCCACGGGATCGACCAGCCGCCGAGGAACAGCGTCGCGACGATCATTCCGATCACGGGCACTTCGAGGAACTCGGCCGTGTAGAACAGGCCGAAGCGCATCCCGGAGTATTCCATGTGGTAGCCGGCGATCAGCTCGCTCTCGCCTTCGGGTGCGTCGAAGGGCGGGCGCTTGTTCTCGGCCATGATGCAGGTGAGGAAGAGGATGAAGCCCAGCGGCTGGAGAAAGAGCCCCCAATTCGGGAGCGTGATCCAGCCGAGCACCGCTGGCACGCCGATGCCGAAGACGTGCTCGAGGAAGCCGAACACGCGGAAGGTCGCGTCTTGCGCGAGCGCGATGTCGGTGAGCTTCAGCGAGTTGAAGACCATGAACAGGCCAACGAGCGAGAGCCCCATCGTCACTTCGTACGAGATCATCTGCGCGGAAGCGCGCATCGCGCCGAGCAAGCCCCAGTTCGAGTTGCTCGCCCAGCCAGCCATTACGGCGCCGTAGGTCGCGATCGAGCCGACCGCGAACACGTAGAGCATTCCCCAATCGATGTCGGAGACGACGAGGTTCAGCACCCAGCCGTCGAACTGATACTTCCCGCCGTAGGGAATCACCGCGAGCGTGATGATCGCGGGCACGAGCGCGATGATCGGCGCGAGCTGATGGATCCAGCGGTTCGCGCCGGCCGGAACGACGTCTTCCTTCGTCAGCAACTTGAGCACGTCGGCGGCGGGATGCAGCAGGCCGAGGGCGGTGATGCCGAGGATGTTCGCACGGTTCGCGCCAATGCGATCCTGCATGACCGCGCTCTGCTTGCGCTCGACCCAAGTGATCAGGGGCAAGAACGCCGCCATGATCACGAGCACGATGAAGAGCAGCTTGAAGACGACTTGGAGCTCCACTCAGCGGGCCCCCGCGCCGCCGAGCAGCCGCCCTTCGTCGCCCACCGCGTCGTAGTCACAGCCTGCAAACGCGGGCACCGCCTGGCCGATCGCTCTCGAGACTTCGCGCGCGTTGAAGCTCACGCCCGGAGCAAAGCCCGCGAGCCCGAGCGCCTGGCCGAGGCGCATCAACACTTCGCCCTCGCTGAAGGCATCGAACGCGGGCTCTATCGCAGGCACGAGGCGCTGCACGCGGCCAGCGTGGTTCGTGATCGTGCCGCGCTTCTCCGCGGCGACGCGCGCAGGGAACACGACGTGCGCCGCGCGCTCGAGCGGCGAGTGATGCGAGTCGAGCAGGATCACGCAGTCGAGGCCCGCGAGCGCCGTCTCGCCGCCGAGTGCGGCGAGCGCGTCGTGGCCGAGCACGATCAGCGCGCGCACCGCGCCCGCCTTTACGCGGTCGACGACGCTCTGCGCGTCCTTGAAGCCGAGCGCGCGCGCACCCGCGCCGTTCGCGGCCTTCTCGGCCTTGATCAGCAGCTCGTCCGCGCGGCCGATCGGCACCGCCACACCCATCGTCTCCGTGCCGAGTGCCTCGCAGAAGCGGCGCAGCACGAACAGATCCTCGTTGGTCGCGTGCGCGGAGGCGAGCGCCGCCACCACGCCAGCGCCGCCGCTCGTCGCCGCGCGCAGCTTCGTTGCGGCAGCCGCGATCGCGCCCTCGAGCTTCGTCGAAACGAGCCCGCCCACGGCGCTGCGCACCAGCGCTTCCTGGACGCGATCCGGCGCACCGATCTGCTTGTACGACATGCGGCCCTCGTCGCACATCCAGGTCTCATTGACGGCGTCGTTGCGCCGCGGCACGTAGCGGTAGACCTGATTGTTCGCGACGCCGAGGTGCACGTTGCAACCGTTCGCGCAGCCGGTGCACACGCCCGGTTTGTCGTCGAGGAACCAGACGCGGATCTTGAAGCGGAAATCCTTGGTGGTGAGCGCACCGACCGGGCAGATGTCCGCCACGTTCATCGAATAATCATTGTCGAGCGGGAAGCCGGGAAACGTCTCGATCACCGAGCGATCGCCACGCCCATTCACAGTCAGCTCGCTCGTCTTCGAGATCTCGCGCGTGAAGCGCACGCAGCGCCGGCACAGGATGCAGCGCTCTTGGTCGAAGGTGATCGTCGGGCCGAGATCGACGCGCTTCTTCAATGCGCGCCGCGGCTCCTTCGTGCGCGCATGCGCAACGCCGTACTCGTAGGCGTAATCCTGCAGCTTGCACTCGCCCGCTTGATCGCAGATCGGGCAATCGAGCGGGTGGTTGACGAGCAGCAGCTCCATCACGCCTTCGCGCGCCTTCTTCACGCGCTCGTTCGCGGTGGTGATCTCCATGCCGTCCGCGACCGGCGTGTTGCACGCGATCTGGAGCTTTGGCTGGCCCTTGATCTCCACCTGACAAAGGCGACACGAGCCGTCGATCGAGAGCTTCGGGTGCCAGCAATAATGCGGCACGTCGACGCCGTTCATCAGCAGGCCGAGATCATCGAGCGCCTGCAGGATGGTGCGCCCGTCCTTCACTTCGTACTGAACGCCGTCGATCGTGATGTTCGCCATCGTCTACAGCTCGAAGCTCGCGGGGAAGGGGCACTTCTTCTCGCGCACGTGCGCTTCGAAGTCTTCGCGGAAATGCCGTAACAAGCCTTGGATCGGCCAGGCCGCTGCGTCGGAGAACGCGCAGATCGTCGCGCCCTCCATCTTGCCGGCGACGTCGAGCAGCACGTCGAGGTCTTCGGAGGATCCCGCGCCACGCTCGATGCGGTTGATGATCTTGTTCATCCAGCCGGTGCCCTCGCGGCACTGCGTGCACTGGCCGCACGACTCGTCGCGGAAGAAATACGAGATCACGCTCGCGACGCGGACCATGCAGGTGGTCTCGTCCATCACCATGATGCCGCCGGTGCCGAGCATCGATTTGCGCTCGCGCAGGAACTCGTTCGCCATCGGCACGTCGAGCTGGCCCGCAGGCAGGATCGGCATCGACATGCCGCCGGGAATCACGCCCTTCACGCGCTTGCCGTCGGGCACGCCACCCGCGTGCTCGAAAATGATCTCGTCGAGCTTGGTGCCGAGCGGCAGCTCGTAGAGCCCGGGCCTGACGACGTGGCCCGAGACACCGAAGATCGTGGTGCCGGGGCTCTTCTCGGTGCCGAGCGTGCGGAACCAATCCTTGCCGTGCTTGATGATGTGCGGGACGTGGCTGAACGTCTCGACGTTGTTCACGGTGGTCGGCATGCCGAACGCGCCGTACATCGCGGGAAACGGCGGCTTCTTGCGCGGCTGGCCCTTCTTGCCTTCGAGCGATTCGAGCAGGCCGGTTTCTTCGCCGCAGATGTAGGCGCCCGCGCCGCGCACCAGTACGACGTCGTGCGCTAGCTGCGTGCCCATCACGCGCGCGCCGAGATAGCCCCGTGAGTAGGCCTCGTCGATCGCGCGCTGCAGCTGCTTCGCGGCGTAGGCGTATTCGCCGCGGATGTAGATGAACGTCTTCTCCGCGCCGGTCGCCCAGGCTGCGATCAAGATGCCTTCCAGCATCTGATGCGGGCCGCGCTCCATCAGCAGGCGGTCCTTGAACGAGCCCGGCTCCGACTCGTCGGCGTTGCAGACCAAATATTTGGGCTTCTCGTTGCCCTTCGGCATGAACGTCCACTTGAGACCCGCCCCGAAGCCCGCGCCGCCGCGGCCCTGTAGGCCGGCGTCCTTCACGAGCGTCGAGACTTCCTCGGGCGACATGCGCGAGATCGCCTGCCGCGCGGCTTCGTAGCCACCGCGCGCGACGTAGCCGTCGACCTGCCCAAAGGCGTCGTCAGCGAAGTGCTGCGTCAAGTAATTGGTGACGTACGGCGCCTTGAGCCCCATCGCGTTACTCGAGCGCGTCGATCAGGCGCTTGGCCTGTTCGACGTCCAGGTTCTCGTGATAGGTCTCGCCGACGCGCAGCATCGGCGCGTAGGCGCAAGCGCCAAGGCACTCCTCGTGGCCGAGCGAGACGCGGCCATCGGCTGTCGTCTCGCCGGCGCGCACGCCCAGGTGCGATTCGATCGCCCGTAACATCCCGCGTCCGCCCCGCAGCGAGCACGGCAAGTTGGTGCACACGTAGACGTGGTGCCGGCCCTGCGGGCGGTCGTAAAACATGTTGTAGAACGAGACGACTTCCATCACCTCGATGGGCTGGATCTCGAACATCGCTGCCAGCGTCTTCGCGAGCCCCAGCGAGATCCAGCCGTGCTCTTCCTGCGCGATGTGCAGCGCCGCGAGCAGCGCGCCGCGCTTCTTCGGGAACTTCGCCATCTCGCGCTCGATGCGCGCGCAAGAATCCTTGGACAGAGCGGTGGGCTCGCTCATGGCGTATCGCTCGCCTTCGGCTCGCTGTGCGCGCCGCGACGGCGCGTACCAGGGCTTCGCCCTATCGCCCTCGCTGCGCTCGGGCTGCGCGCTTCGCTTGCGTTCACCACTCGAGCGCTCCCTTGCGCCACTCGTAGACGAGGCCGAGCACGAGCGGGACGGTGAAGACGCTCATTGCGACGAAGCCGTAGACGCCGAGGTCGCGAAATATCGCGCCCCACGGATAAAAGAAGACGGCTTCTAGATCGAACAGCACGAACAGCATCGCGACCAGGTAGAACTTCACCGAGAAGCGCTGCTTCGGCGAAACGATCTGCTTCTCACCGCACTCGAACGGATCGAGCTTCTCGGGGAAGTCTCGCTTCGGGCCGAGCAGCTTCGGCGCGGAAACCATTAGGCCCGCGACGACCACCGCGAGGGCGAGGATCAACAGAACGCCAGCGAATTCCGCGAGCAAGCTGCTCTCCTCTGTCCTGCATTGCCCGGCACGCGTGAAAACCGGAGTTAACTGCGCGTCGCAGCTCGAAAAAGCGCGCGCATGCTAGCGCCATGCATCCTTGCTTCAACGGGTTTTCACCCGCTTTGCGCGATTGACCGCGCTGATATCGTGCGTGGCATGCGGACTCGAGTCGCAGTTCTCGGTGCAGGCAGCTTCGGCACGTGCCTCGCGTTGCTCGCCGCACGCGCGCACGACGTGTCGTTGTGGGCGCGCGATGCGACGGTGGCCGAGGCGATGCAGCGCGAGCGGCGCAACCCAAAATACCTGCGTGAGTTCGCGGCGCCGGATTCGCTGCGCGTCAGCGCGAGCCTCGCCGATGTGCTCGCCGGCGCGACGATCGTGATCTGCGCGATTCCGAGCCACGGCGTGCGCGAGGTGATGACCCGCGCGGGGCCGCTGCTCGCTCCCGAGGCGATCATCGTCTCCACCGTGAAGGGCATCGAGGTGGAAACCTCGCTGCTCATGCACGAGGTGCTGGCGGCGGTGCTGCCCGAGCGCGCGCGCGGGCGCGTGGTCGCGCTATCAGGGCCGTCGTTCGCGCGCGAAGTCGCAGCGGGCAAGCCCACCGCGGTGACGCTCGCGTGCGCGACCGAGGCGCACGCCGTCGCGGTGCAGACGGCGCTCTCCTCCCCACTCTTCCGCTGCTACACGCACGAAGACATCGTCGGCGTCGAGGTGGGCGGCGCGCTGAAGAACGTCATCGCGATCGCGGTCGGCATGAGCGACGGGCTCGGCACGGGCTTCTCCGCACGCGCGGCGCTGATGACGCGCGGCCTGCACGAAATCGCACGGCTCGGCATCCAGATGGGCGCGGATCCGCTCACATTCCTCGGCCTCTCGGGGATGGGCGATCTGATCCTCACCTGCACGGGCGACCTCTCGCGCAAC
>JANNKN010000454.1:0-8013 GCA_031396315.1 Deltaproteobacteria bacterium | reverse complement strand
CCGGCGCGGGCTGCGCGGGGCCCGCGGGCTCGATCGTGAGACCGCCGGCGGCGTCCGCGCCTTCGAGCTCGATCGCGGGCATCGGCCTCGTGCCGGCGGCGATCTTCTTTGCGGCGTTCGGAGCGTGCGACACGCTGCGCTTCGAGAGCGAGGACCTCTAGCCGAATGCGCAAAGGGATCGCCATCTACGGCGTCACCGACGAGACGCTCGCACTCATCCCCGTTCTGCTCGAGAACGCGGAGATCGAGATCGCGGGCGCCTTTGCGGACGACGTGGTGGCCGCCCGAGCGCGCGCCGGAACCCAGCGCGTCTCGGTGCCGATCGACTCCGACCCCGCGCTCTTCTCGCGCCCGCTCCACGCCGTCGTCGACGCCGGCGCCGGCCGGCCGTTCGCCGAGAAGTTCCCGGACGTCGCCAGCGCGTTGCAGGTCGTCTCGCCGCTCACGGCGCGCTTGTTATGGGGCTACGGCGTCTCGAGCAGCGACCGCAAAAGCGAGCTGCTGCAGGCGCTCCACGAGGTCGTCGAGTCGGTCAACCTGACCGTCGATCCCGACGAGTTGTTCGCGCGCATGCTCGAGATCGCGAAGGGCGTGACGGGCGCCGACGGCGGATCGCTGATGCTGCTCGACGCACAAAAGGGCGAGCTCTCGATCCGCGTCGCGAGCGGCGTCGAGCCCGAGCTCTGGCCCAAGATCCGCGTGAAGCTCGGGGAAGGCGTTGCCGGCCGCGCCGCTGCGGAAGCGCGCCCGATCAAGGTGCGCGGCCGCGCCGATCGCGAGCAGTTCCAGCTCTCGCGCGAACGCGGCGACATCGAGAGCGCGCTGTGCGTGCCGCTCGTGTACGAAGGACGCGTACTCGGCGTGCTGAACCTGCACCACACGACCCGCGCCGATGCGTTCGACGACGACGATCTCGCCTTCACCGAGCAGCTCGGGCGCCTCGACGCCGAGATCATCGCGCGCGCGCAGGAACACGAGTGTCTGCGCCGCCAGGCGTCGCGCTACGCCGCGGTCCGCGCCGTGCGCGAGGCGCTCGGCGGCGGCGCGGCGATCGAAGCGCGGCTCGAAGCGCTCTGCACGCGCGTCGCCGCGCTCACGCCCGGCGGCATCGCGACGCTCTACCTGCTCAGCGACGACGAACTGCGGCTCGCCGCCACCTCGCTCGCCGGCGGCGGCCTCGGTGGGGAGTACCGCATCGCGCTCGGCGCAGGCGTCGATGGACGCGCGGCCCGCGACCGCGAACCCGTGTTTCTCGACTCCGAGCCCGGCACCCTCGCCTACGCCGCGCTGCCGCTGATCGCGGGCGACGCGTGCCTCGGAGTGCTCTCGGTTCAGACGAACGGGGCGAAGGGCCGCCCCGCGCGCGCGCTGCGCGAGACGCTGCTCGAAATCGCCGCAGCGGCTGCGGAAGAGATCGCGCACGCCGAGCGCGAGGCGCGCACCTCCGCGCGCGCGACCAAGGTCAGCGCGATCAACGAGAGCGGCGTGCGCTTGCTCTCGACGCGCGACCCCGCCGAGGTCGCGCGCATGACGACGTCGTCGGGCGCGCTGATTCTCGAGGCCGACCACGCCGTGCTGCGCCTCCAAGATCCCGAGAGCAAGCGCTTCGTGATCAAGAGCTATTACGGCTCGGCGGACGCGCGCAGCCAGGAACAGCTCTTCAAGCTCGACAAAAAAGTCTGCGTGGACGCGCTGCGCGCGCGCCAGCCGCACCTACTGCGCAACCTCGCGAAGGAGCCCGCCTTCGCGCCGCACGCAGGCGGCATTCGGTCCGCTTTGGCGGCGCCGCTGAAGCGCGACGGGCGTACGATCGGCACGCTCTCGTTCTACGACAAGGTGGCGCAGGACCAGTTCTTCCCGGGCTTGTTCAGCGACGACGACCTCCAAGTCTTCGCGCGCTACGTGAGCTACGTCGAGCGCGCGCTCGAGAACGCCGCCTTCCACGCGGCCACCGCAAAGCACCGCAACTTCGACGAAGAGACGGGCCTGCCGAACGCCGATTATTGGGGCCGCCGCCTCGACCAGGAGCTCGCACGCGCTGCGGGCCGCGAGAATGCGCTCGCCATCGTCGCGTGCCGGATCGAGAACCTCGCCGACGTGCGGCGCGCCGACACGCGCCGCGCCGACCGTGTGCTGCAGCGCACTGCCGAGGCGCTCCGCAACAGCTGCCGCGAGTTCGACGTGGTCGCCCGCGGCGGAGACGCCGAGCTGCTCGTACTGCTCCCCGATCCCGGCCCGCGCCCGGAAGAGCGCGTCGCCGCACTCGCGCGCCAAGTCGCCGAGGAAGTCGCGCGCGACGAAGCGCTCGCCACGCCCGTGCGCCCGGCCCTCGCGTTCGGCTACGCCGCGTATCCGAGCGAAGGCGCCGACCGCGCCGCGCTGCTCAACCGGACGAAGACGCCGCGCATTCGGATGGTGTGAAGCCCGAGCTTCGGCCGCGACGCTCTACAGCACCTTCTCCACGGGCACGTACGTCATCCCGAGCGACTCCGCGACGCCCTGACACACCACCTTTCCCTCCCACACGTTCGCGCCTTGGCGCAGTGCAGGGTCGCGCCGCACGGCTTCCCCAGCGCCGAGGCTCGCGAGCGCCTCGATGTAGTGGAACGTGGTGTTCGTGAGCGCGAAGGTGCTCGTGCGCGGCACCGCGCCGGGCATGTTCGCGACGCCGTAATGGATCACGTCGTGCAACACGTAAGTCGGGTTCGAGTGTGTGGTGGGATGGATCGTCTCGATGCAGCCGCCTTGGTCGACGGCGACGTCGACGATCACCGAGCCGGGCTGCATCGACTTCACCATCGCCTCGGTCACGAGTGTCGGCGCGCGGCGGCCGTGTACGTAGACGGCTCCCACCACGAGGTCGCTGGTGCGCACGGAGCGCTCGATCGTCGAGCGATTCGAGTAGAGCGTATTCAGCTCGCCGTGAAAGATGTCGTACAGGTAGGAGAGGCGCTTCAGGTCGATGTCGATCACGTCGACTTCGGCGCCGAGCGCGTGGGCGAGACGCACCGCGTTGATGCCGACGATGCCGGCTCCGATCACGCTGACTTTGCCGCGCATCACGCCAGGCACGCCGCCGAGCAAGAGGCCCGCTCCGCCTCGGTCTTTCTGTAACAAGTTCGCACCGATTTGCGTCGCGAGCCGGCCCGCCACCTCACTCATCGGTGCGAGTACCGGGAACGAACCATCGGGGTTGCGAATCGTCTCGTAGGCAATGCCGATCACGCCGCTGTCGCAGAGCGCCTGCGCGAGCTCGCCCGCCGCGGCGAGGTGTAGATACGTGAAGAGCGTCTGGCCCTTGTGGAGCCGCTTCACCTCCGTCGGGTTCGGCTCCTTCACCTTCACCACGAGCTCGGGGGTCGACCACGCATCCACCGCCGAAACGATCTTCGCGCCCACGGCCTGATAAGCCGCATCGGCGAACCCGCTGCCGATGCCCGCACCCTGCTCGATCACGACCTGGTGCCCGTCCTCGACGAGAATCTTCGCGCCGTCGGGCGTCATGCCGACGCGGAACTCCATGTCCTTCGTCTCGCGCGGCACACCGATCTTCATGGAGTCTCCTTCGCGCGGATCGCGCGGCTCGGTCCTACGCCTGCTGATACGCGCTGATCAGAATGTCCGAGATCTCCGGGCGGATGATGCGCGCATCGGGGTGCTCGCCCGCCTTCAGCTGCTCGCGCAGCTTCGTGCCGCTGATGGAGTACGGCTTCTCGTTCGGGTGGTTCTCGTTGAGATCGACGCGTCCGATCGATTCGTAGAACGCCGCGAAGCCGATCTTGACCGGCGTGAGGTGCAGCTCGCCGGGCAGCTTCTCGAAAATCTCCTGGGCGTCGAAGTCGCCCCAGATCGCGCTGCCGTCGTCGTAAGGCGCGTCGGCGTGCTTGCGACCGATCACGAGATCGCTGAAGCCGTAGTTCTGGCGATACACGGCGTGCATGATCGCCTCGCTCGGGCCGCCGTAGAACATCTTGATGTCGAGGCCGATCAGCTCGAATACCTCGGAGATGTCGTAGCCGGCCTTCCTCCAGACTGCCTCGTCCTTGTCGCCCTGTCCGAGCAGGCGCTTGCCGTGCAGCTCGCGATAGCAGCGCATGCGCATCACGGCGGGCACGTCGTCGCCCTTCAACTCGCCGACGAGCGGGTTCAGCACGACGCCGGTGTAGTGGCCCGCCGCCGTGAGGCGCTCGGCGCCGCACACGAGCGCGTACTCGTGCGCGCGATGCAGCGGATTGCGCGTCTGGAACGCGAGCGCGCGTTGCCACTTCTTGTCGCGAATGAAGGCGCGCGTCATGGCTGGCGACAGCATGAACTCCGCGTACTCGGGGTGCTTGACCTGCGGTAGGACGCGCAGGTCGCCGCCCAACAACTGGGTGCGCGCGTCGTCGGTCGCGATGCGCGCGCCGGGATGATCGGTGCGTTTCGTGCCGTACACGCGCTCGATGTACTGCGCCTTGTCCCAAGCGAAGACGTCGGGCGCGGACAGGATGCCCACCAGCTCGCCCGCGTCGTTGCGCGCCGCGACGCCCTTGGCACCGCGCACCGCGCTCGCCTCAGCGTCGGTGATCGGCAGCGCGAGCGGAATGCCCCAGGCGTACTTCTTGCCGCGCGACAGCACGACCTTTTCGTCGAGCACACGCTGATACACGTCGCGCCGCATCGGGCCCTCGAGCGGCGAGAGCGCGCCGTCGCCCACGCGGTAGAGCGTCGCGAGATCGGCCTTCGCCACGCTGACCGAGGGCAGCGCCTTCGCCTCTTGCTCGAGCTCCCGCCGCTGCGTGAGCGGAATCGTTCGATCCACGAGCTCGTCGAGCCCGCCGTGTACCGGCACCAAATCCTGCTGCGTCATCTGAGCGTTCCTTCCTCTGCGTGAGTGCCGGCTACCAGGTCGTCCGGTGCGGCTTGTCGTCGAAATCGAGCTTGCGATCCTTGCCGCCGGCGAACGGGCGGATCATCAGGTCCGTCTCGTAGGGCGCCCCTTCGTAGTAGCCGGTGAACAGGACCCACTCGCCGTCGCGCGAGAGCGCGGGCTCCGCTTCCTGCATGGCGCCGCCGGCGATGTACTGCTTGCCGCTGCCGTCGGGCCGCACGCGGAAGATCTTCCAGCCCTTCGGCGTACGCGCGCTGTAGACGATCCATTTGCCATCCGGCGTGAACGTCGGGGAGCGGCCATTCGCGAGATAGCGCGGCGTCGAAGGCGCGGCCGGATCGAGTGCGACGATCTCGTCGACGCCGCTCTTGCCGCGCGACTGATAGACGAGCAGCGAAGCGACCGGCGACCAGGCCGGCGCCGAGTCGAGTGGCCCGGGCGTCAGCGCGGTCGGCGAGCCGCCGGGAATGCGCACGAAGATGCGCATGCCGCCCGTCGGGCCCTGCGGACCTTGAACCAGCGGCGTGCCCGCCGCCCACGCGACTTCGCCTCTCGGTCCATAACAACCGTCGAGCACGGTGTCCTCGCCGTGGGTCAGCTGCGTCACCGCGTCACTCTGGCGGTTCCATTCGAAGAGCTGCGCGTCGCCCGTGCGCTCGGAGAGGAACAGCAGCCGCTGGTGATCCATCGACCAACCCGCGGGCCGGTCGCCCTTGGTTGCGAAGTTCGCGTCCTCCGTGCGTTCGTCGGGGAGCGTGTGGAGCGCCATGCGCGACATCAAGTCGATCCCGGCGTTCTCCATCGCGCGCGCCTCGAACGCCTCGCGAATCGCTTCGATCGAGTTCGGCGCGGGCCGCGCGCGCAGCACTTCCTTCGCCTTCTCGCGCGCCCGTTCCTGCACGCGCGCATCGAGCTGCTTCTGCACTTTCTCGATGTCGTCGGATTTGCGGTAGGTGAGCGCGATCGGATCAGCCGGCAGCGCCTTCACGTTGAACGAGCTGCCCATGCTGCCGCCGGCCGTGCCGCCCGCGCATGCGAGACCTGCGAGCGCGAACGCGCCGAGGAGAAGTCGCTTCATCGAGGGTCCCCCGCTGAGAGCATCCGGCCGGTGAACCCTGCCGGCGATTGGTCCCGTTCGAACGCCGCCACTTCCTTCGCCATCCCTTCGAGCATCGAAACCACGATGTGGAGCGCAGCCGGAAACGGAAAGCCCGGCTGGGACGCGAACTCTTGGTCGAGCGTCGAGAAGTACGGACCCGCGTCCGTGTGCGAGTGGTAGACGCCGGTCACGAGGTAGCCCTCCGCGTCCGCGAACTTCTGCGCCTGCAGCATGTCGGCCTCGTTCATGTGAAAGGCCTCGCGCCCGTCGCGCCCGTAGCGCTCGGCGTCTTGGCGATGCAGGCGCGTCATCTCGTTCCTGCAGCGCACGACTCGCTCGAGCGCGCCGACGTTCCGTCCGAGGATGAGGCCACAGCATTCCTCGGGGTGGGTTTCGCGGGCGTGCTCGTGAAGGTCGGAGAGGACGTGCGCGGGCACGGCCAACGGGACCTCGTCGCGGTCCACGAAGATGCGTTCCCTCACGACCGGACGACCTCGCCCCACGGGTGATGAGGGCGCGCATCATAAAGGATGGGGGAGCGGCTCGCAGCGCGTGGCAGCTGGATTTCGTGGGCGACGCGCATGGCCCTGCAGGATGCGTCAGCCGCGCGCAGTGCTGCGCGGCTTTCTTCGCGCTGGCTGGCCCGCGCGCGAACGGGTCGGAGCCGGCGCCGTCGCGCATGCGAAATCGCGTGTCGCGCCGTCGATCGGGGCGCACAAGTCCCCTAAGGTGGCGCTCCCCCAGGTCCCCACCGTGCGCTCTCGCTGCGCCGCGCCCTCCTGCGCGGCGCTGGAGCCGATCATGAGCGCGTTCAGCGCCAGCGCGACGCGCGCCCAGGGGCTCGCTGCCTTTCTCGCCGCGGTTCGCGCGGACGAGGAGCTTTCGCGCGCGCTGCGGCACGCGAGCTCTCTCCCCGCCGAGCCCGCGGGCAGCATAGGGCTCGAGGTCCTGCCGCCGGCGTCGCAGGCGATCGCGCGTGCGCGCGGCATCGACGCGCTCTATCCGCACCAGGCGCGCGCGCTGGCGGAGCTGCGCGCGGGGCGTGACGTCGTGCTCGCGACGCCCACCGCGAGCGGCAAGTCGCTCGTCTACGCCCTGCCCGCGCTCGAAGCCGCGCTCGCGGATCCGAGCTCGCACGCGCTCTTTCTGTTCCCCCTGAAGGCGCTCGAGCAGGACCAGGCCAGGAAGCTCGCGGAGAGCGCCGAGGCCCTCGGCCTTTCCGGCGAGCGCACGGTCGCGGTCTACGACGGCGACACCAAGCCGGGCCTGCGCACGAAGATCCGTAACAACCCGCCGAACGTGATCGTGACGACGCCCGATATGCTGCACCTCGGGCTGCTCGCACATCACATGAGCTGGGAGCGCTTCTTCCGCGGGCTCTCGCTCGTAGTGGTGGACGAGCTGCACACCTATCGCGGCATCTTCGGCTCCCACGTCGCGCAGGTGTTGCGGCGCCTCGATCGCGTGTGCGCGTTCCACGGCACCCGGCCGCGCTTCGTGTGCGCGTCGGCGACGGTCGCGAACCCGGGCGAGCTTGCGCGGCTCGTCACCGGGCGCGCGCCCAGCGTGGTGTTCGCCGAGGGCGCGCCGCGCACGAAGCGCGAAGTGCTGCTCTTCAACCCGGTCGGCACATCGCCCTACACGGCCGCGGCGCGCCTCTTCCGGCACGCGCTGAAGAGCGGGCTGCGCACGATCGCCTTCACCAAGGCGCGGCGCGTGACGGAGCTGATGCACCAATGGATCGCGGCCGCAGAGCCGGAGTTCGCATCCCGCATCAGCTCGTATCGCGCCGGCTTCTTGCCCGAGGAACGGCGCGAGATCGAGCAGCGACTTTTCACGGGCGAGCTCGCGGGTGTGATCTCGACCTCCGCGCTCGAGCTCGGCA
The DNA here is from genome assembly GCA_031396315.1 of Deltaproteobacteria bacterium. GTDB lineage: Bacteria > Myxococcota_A > UBA9160 > UBA9160 > UBA6930 > VGRF01. The sequence goes on along the minus strand of JANNKN010000454.1, from coordinate 159 downwards.
TCGACGTCGGCGGCCTCGATGTGTGCATCCTCGTCGGCTACCCAGGCAGCCAGATCGCGACCTGGCAGCGCGCCGGGCGCGTCGGACGCACCGCCGATGCCGCGATCGCGCTCGTCGCACAGCCGGACGCCCTCGATCAATACCTCGTCGCGCATCCCG
>JANNKN010000451.1:0-1066 GCA_031396315.1 Deltaproteobacteria bacterium | reverse complement strand
GGCTCGCGGCGGCGAGAAACACCTCCGGCGCAGACGAGTGCGAGTACTCCTCGAGGAAGTGGTGCTCGACTTCCCACGCGTAGTCGTACCCGAGCTTGTCCGCGAGCTCGACCTGCGTGAGCGAGTTCTGCAACAGCTCGTACTCCGAGCGCTCGTGCCAGGGGCGCGGAAGCTGGTGCTCGTAGAAGATTCCGAACTTCATGGGGGGCTCCGTGCGCGGGCGCGCTCGCTCAGAAGATCGTGTAGCCGCCATCTACGGTGAGCGAATCGCCGGTGTGAAAAGTGAGGCTCGGGTCGCACAGGTAGGCGCCCACCGCCTCGAACTCGCTCGGCTCCGCCCAGCGCCGCACCGGCGTGCGACCGGTCGTCACGGTGCGGAACTTCTCGTTCTGGTAACCGCCCATCGCCATCTCGGTGATCGTCCAGCCCGGCAAGATCGCGTTCACGCGAATCTTGTGGCGCGCGAGCTCGACGGCGAGCGCGCGAGTCAGGCCGAGCACGCCCGTCTTCGAGGCGGCATAGGCGTGATTGCGCTGCGCGCCGTGAACCGCCGAGGTCGAGGAGACCGCGACCAATGCGCCGCCCTCGCCGCGCGCGATCATCGCGCGCGCGCACTCGCGAAAGGTGACGAACAGGCCGTCGAAGCTGACGCGCGTGACGGCGCGCCAGTCGTCGAGCGTCGTATCGAGCAGCGCCTTCGAATAGCCCGGCGCGCCTGCGGAGGCGACGCATGCATCGATCCGCCCGAACGCGGCGAGCGTCTGTTGTGCGGCGGCCACGATGCTCGACTCCTCGCCCACGTCGCAGACGACGCCGAGCGTGCGCACGCCGTGCTTCGCGAGCTGCTCGCACGCCTCGGCGTTGCGGTCGGCGCGCCGGCTCCACACGGCGATGTCGGCGCCTTGCTTCGCACAGCCGGTGGCCATGCCGAACCCGATGCCTGAGTTCCCGCCGGTGACCACTACGGTCTTGCTGGTCAGGTTTTTCATGGGGGCACGATAGGTGAAGCCTTGGACCGCGCGCTGCGCGCGCTTGGCGCGGTGAGGTCACCGGGGCGGCGCTTCGC
>JANNKN010000447.1:0-9373 GCA_031396315.1 Deltaproteobacteria bacterium | reverse complement strand
GTCGCCGCTCTACGACCACGTCGTCAACGTCAGCGAAGCACTCTGGGACAAAGTGCTCGGCACCAACCTGAAGGGGCCGTTCCGGCTGACCTCGGTGTTAGGCACTAAGATGTTCGAGCAGGGCAGCGGCTCGATCCTCTTCATCTCGAGTACCGGCTCGCTGCATCCGAGCGGCGGCATCATCCCTTACGCCGCGGCGAAGGCCGCCGTGAACGCGATGACCGTCGGCTTCGCGCACCACTTCGCGCCGAGAGTTCGGGTGAACTGCATCCTCCCTGGCCCGTTCCTCACCGACATCTCGAAGGCTTGGGACATGCCGGCCTTCGAGAAGCGCGCGAAGACGGGCGTGTTCTTGCAGCGCGGCGGCCAGGCCGACGAGATCGTCGGCGCGGCGCTCTACTTCGCGAGCGACGCGTCGAGCTTCACCACCGGCGCGCAGCTCGAGGTGAGTGGCGGCGGGATCGGCTAGACGGCGGCACCCGCGAGCGGATCGGGCCCGTACTCGTTGGCGCCCGACACGCCCTCCAAGAATCCGCACTCCACGAGCGTCCAGATCCACCCAACGACCGGGATGAGGGCGATCAGCACCCACCAGCCCGACTTTCCGCGGTCGTGCCAACGCTTGATCGAAACGCAAACCGACGGGTAGATCAGCGCGAGGCCGATGACTGCGCCGACGAAGCCACCGCCGATGACCAGGCTGACCGCGACGTTGACCGCGAACAGCACGCCGGTTCCGATCCAGAACGGCTGCCGGCTGATGCGTCCTTCGAACGACGTGAAGAGTTGCTGCCAGTCCATGAGGCCTCCGCGTTCTCGAGCACGCTAAGCCCTCGGGCCGCAGCCTGACAAGCACTATTTCGCGGGCCCGGCGCCCCTCGACGTTCGCAACTCCTACTGCGCGTCCTTCCAGTACGGCTCGCGCAATCGCTTCTTGTTGATCTTGCCCGCTGCGGTGCGTCCGAGGTCGGCGACGAACTCGATGCGCTTCGGGCACTTGTAGTGCGAGAGGCGCTCGCGGCACCACGCGACGAGCTGCTCGCTCGTGAGCGCGGAGCCGGGCTGCCGGATCGCGAGGCCGATCATCTCTTCGCCCATCACGGTGTGGGGGATGCCGATGCACGCGATGTCCACGAGCTCGGGATGATTGATCAGCACCTGCTCGGCCTCGGCCGGGTAGAGGTTCGCACCGCCGGAGACGACCATGTCGGAGAAGCGATCCGTGATGAAGACGAAGCCCTCTTCGTTCACGTAGCCGACTTCACCGAGCGTGAACACGCCGGGGCGCAGGTGCGCGGCTTTCGATTTCTCAGGGTCGTTGTGATAGACGACGCCGCGGCCAGTGGTGTCGCGGAAGTAGAGCCGGCCTTCGGTGTTGGCCGGCAGATCCTTGCCGTCGTCGTCGACGATGAGCGCTTCGAAGGGCGGCACCGGCTTGCCGACCGAACCGGGGAAGCGCAGCCAGTCGACGCTGTTGATCGTGCAAGTCGTGCCGACCTCTGTTGCGCCATACGCGTCGACGAACACCGGGCCGAACCACTCGATCATCTTGCGCTTCACGTCGACCGGACACTTCGCGCCGGTGTGCGTGATCAGCTTCAGGCTCGACAGGTCGTACTTCGCCCTCGTCGCCTCGGGCAGCTGAAGCAGGCGCACGAAGTGCGTCGGCACCATCACGCTCGACACGCACTTGGACTCGGCGACCCCGCGCAGGACGGCCTCGGCGTCGAAGCGACCGAGGATCACGAGGCCGGTGCCGCCGGCGATCGAGCGCGATCCTGCGAGCGGGCCGGTGTGGTAGAGCGGGCCGACGACTAGGTGCGGGCTGCCGGCCAGTGCGAACGGGGATAGCGCGAGCTTCTCGATGTGCTCCGCGATCGTCTTGCCCGCGGCGAACATCGTCGGCGGCAGCTCGGTGCCCTTCGGGCGGCCCGTGGTGCCCGACGTGTACAAGAGATTCGGACGCGGTGCGTGATCCTCGCGGCACGGCGCTGGCGACGCGGCGGCGAGGAACGCATCGAAGGGCTCGATTCCGGGCACGCTCTCGCAGCGCCACCCAACAACTCGCGGCACGCCGGCCTTGCGCGCTGCTTCGAGTCCGGCGCGCGCATTCTCGGGGCCGACGAACAGTACGCGCGTCTGCGAGTCCTCGAGGATGTAGGCTGCCTCGTCGGCTGTTAGGTGGAAGTTCACCGGCACCGTCGAGCAGCCCGCGACGAGCCCGCCGATGTGCGCGAGCACGACCTCGACGCCGTTCTCGGAGAACACCGCGATGCGGCGATTCGGCCCGAGGTCCGCGGCGTAGAGCGCGTTCGCGACACGGTTCAGCTTGTCGTCGACCTGCGCCCAGGTGTAGGCGTTGAGCCCGTCGCGCAGCGCGATCTCGCTGGGGCGTTCTGCGGCGCAGTGGGCGGAGAAAGTCGGCATCGCGTCCATCCTTTCTGTTCTTGGTTGGGCTTCGCGCGCCTGCGGCTCGCCGCGCGCGGCCGGGCGCCTTGCCTCAGATCGCGGTCATGCCGCCGTCGATCGCGATCTCGCTGCCGTTCAGGTGCTTCGCCTCGTCGCTCGCGAGGAACAGTGCGAGGTTCGCGACGTCCTCGGGCTGGCCGCCAGGGCCCGTCGCCATCTTGCCGAGTACCGCGAGCGTGCTCGGCCCCGCACCGACCACACCGCTGCCGAGCTCACGCACCATCGGCGTATCCATCCCGCCAGGGTGGATCGAGTTACAGCGAATCGGGTAGCCGAGCAGCATGCAGTGCGCGGCGACGGTCTTGGTCAGAAGGCGCACCGCGCCCTTGCTCGCGCTGTAGGCGGCGAACGGCGGGGTACCGACGAGACCCGCCGCGGACGAGAGGTTGATGATCGAGCCAGAACCCGCGGCCCGCATCGCCGGGATCGCGTGCTTGCAGCCGAGGAACACGCCTTCGACGTTGACCGCGAGCACCCGGCGCAGCTCCTCGACGCTCGTGTCCTCGATCGATCGCACGACCACGATGCCCGCGTTGTTCACGAGCACGTGCAGCGCGCCGAACGCGCGCAGCGTCTCCGCGATCGCGCGCTGCCAGTCGGCCTCGCTCGTGACGTCGAGCCGCAACGCGAGTGCCGCGCCGCCGAGCTCACCCGCGAGCTGCTTCGCGCCCGCTTCGTTCACGTCGGCGACCACCACCTTCGCGCCTTCGCGTGCCAGTGCCGCCGCCGTCGCCTTACCGAGCCCCGAGGCCCCGCCCGTCACCAACGCCACCTTGCCCGAAACGCGTCCCATCTCGTTCGCCTCCGTTCGAAGGACGGGCACCGTAGCCCGCACGCGAATGCACGCATCCGGGCATCATCGTGTCCTTCGCAAGGATCGCGGCGCGTCCCGTCATATACTCGTCGGCCCCTTCGCGAACGGAGTCTCGATGCCCTTCACAATGATCACGAGCGAGGTCCGCGGGGCGGTTCAGCTCGTCACGTTGAACCGCCCGGAGCGGATGAACGCGTGGACGCCCGGCATGGCGGGCGAAATCGCGGAGGCGTTCGACGCTGCGAACACGGATCCGCAGATCGGCGCGATCGTGCTGACCGGCGCGGGCCGCGGTTTCTGCGCCGGCGCCGACATGCAGGACACGTTCCAGAAGCGCATCTCGGGAACCGATCCCGGCGAGGGCACGCAAGACGGGCAAGGCGGCATGCCGCGCGGCCTCGATTGGGTCGCGCACTGCCGCGCGAGCAAGCCGCTGGTCGCCGCGGTGAACGGCGCCGCGGTCGGTATCGGTCTCACGCAGATCTTGCCTTTCGACGTGATCTTCGCGTCGGACAAGGCGCGCTTCGGCATGGGCTTCATCAAAGTCGGCCTCGTGCCGGAGCTCGCGAGCACGCACTTGTTAGTGCAGCGCGTCGGCTTCGGGCGCGCCAGCGAGCTCTGCCTCTCGGGCCGCCTGTTTGCCGCCGACGAAGCGCTCGCGTGCGGCCTCGTCGAGCGCGTGGTGCCGCATGACGAGCTGCTCTCGAAAGCGCTCGAGCTCGCGGAGCTGATCGCCGCGAACCCGTCGCCGCAGCTCGCGATGACGAAGCGGCTGCTCACGGAGAACGCCGCGGACGGCGACCTCGAGCGCGTGCAGGAGCGCGAGAGCGCGCTGCTGCGCGTGTGCTGGACGACGCCCGAGCACAAGGAAGCCGTTGCGGCGTTCATCGAGAAGCGGCCGGCAAGGTTTCGCGGCTGATCATGGCTCGCCTCCCTCACTCACTCGATCCTCGGAGATCTCGCGCATGACGATGCAACGCACCCCCCTCCTGCTCTCGCGCCTGATGGATCGCGGCGCGCGCGTCGCGCCGAACGAACAGGTCGTGACGAAGCTGCCGAACGGGCTCCACCGCCAGACGCTCGCGCAGACGCGCGCGCGCGCGGCGCAGCTCGCGAACGCGCTTGCCGCGGACGGCGTGAAGTTCGGCGATCGCGTCGCGAGCCTGCTCTGGAACAACCACCGCCACCTCGAGATGTATCAGGCGATTCCCAGCATGGGTTGCGTGCTGCACACGCTGAACCTGCGGCTCGCGGCGGGCGAGCTGCAGTACATCATCAATCACGCGGAAGACGCGGTGATCGTGGTCGATCAGAGCCAGCTCGCGTTGCTCGAGCAGCTCGCCGGGAAGATTCCCACGGTGAAGCGCGTGATCGTCGCGAGCGAGCCGGGCGCGGGTGAGTGGAAGACGTCGTTGCCTGGTGCCGTCGACTACGAGGAGTTCATTCGCGGCCACGCGCGTGAGATCGAGTGGCCCGAGTTCGACGAGAACGCAGGCGCAGCGCTCTGTTACACGAGCGGTACCACCGGCGATCCGAAGGGCGTGCTCTACACGCACCGCTCGACGTATCTGCACACGATGGCGCAGTGCATGACCGATTCGATGGGGCTCTCGGCGCAGGACTGCCTGCTGCAAATCGTGCCGATGTTTCACGCGATGGGCTGGGGCGCGCCGTTCAGCGTGATGACGCTCGGCGCGAAATCCGTAATGCCTCATCGCTTCATGGACGCGAAGAGCCTCGTCGAGCTGATGAGCGGCGAGCAGGTCACGCTCTCGCTCGGCGTACCGACCATCTGGCAAGGCGTGAAGGGTTTTCTCGAGCAGAACCCGGGAGTCGAGCTCGGCGCGCTCTCGCGCATGACCTGCGGAGGGTCGGCGCCGCCGGTGAGCCTGATCGAGTGGTACGCGAAGAATTATGGCGTCGAGATGATCCAGGGCTGGGGCATGACCGAGACGAACCCGCTGGTGACGGTTTCGCGTCGAGTCGCGAAGCGCGCCCACCGCAATTCGCTGCCCGAGGAGCAAGTGGCGAATCAGGCGAAGGCGGGGCAGGTCATCCCGGGCATCGACCTCGCAATCCTCGACGAGCACGGGAACCGCTTGCCGCACGACGGCAAGTCGATCGGCGAGGTGGCGGTTCGAGGGCCGTGGATCTGCGCGGAGTACTACAAGAACCCGCAGCCCGCGAAGTTTCGCGACGGCTGGCTGCTGACCGGCGACGTCGCGATGATCGACTCCGAGGAGTACCTGATCATTACCGACCGCACGAAGGACTTGATCAAGTCCGGCGGCGAATGGATCAGCTCCGTCGATCTCGAGAATCACATCTGCGCGTTGCCGGGTGTCGCGCAGGCGGCGGTGGTCGCGGTACCGCACCCGAAGTGGGACGAGCGTCCGGTCGCGGTCGTGGTGCGTGCGCCGGGCAGCGCCGTCACCCAACAACAAGTGCTCGCGCACTGCGAGGGCCGCTTCGCAAAGTGGCAGCTGCCCGACGAGGTGCTGTTCCGCGATGCGATTCCGCTCACATCCACGGGCAAGATCGACAAGAAGGTGATTCGCGCGGGCTTGGCGGCCGAGGGCTATGCGTTGCCGGACCAGCGGGCGGGGAGCGCGGGCTGAAGCCGAGGTCGGGCGCGCCTGCGCGGAGCGCTCGCAGTGCAAAGGCGCCTCGGGATAAGCTGGCCGCTCGTTCCCGTGGAGCCGCCATGCCCGATCACCCGACGAATGCGAGCGTTCGTCTGCTCGACCGCTTCTTCTATCTCGACCCGCACGCGCATTTTCGCTGGCTGCGCGAGCACGCCCCGATTTATTGGGATGCGAGTGCCGACGGCGGGCTCTGGGGCATCGCGCGCTACGAGGACGTGCTGACGGTCTCGCGCCAGCCGGAGCTGTTCTGCTCGGGCAAGAGCTCGCGGCCGGAGCGCGATTCCTGGATTCCGTCGATGATCAATCTCGACGATCCGCTGCACAAGCGACGGCGCAATCTCGTGAACCGCGGCTTCACGCCGAAGCGCGTCGAGGCCCACGAGCCGATGCTGCGCAAGCTCACGAACGAACTGCTCGACGCCGTTTCGCCGAAGGGCCGCTGCGATTTCGTGGTCGACGTCGCGCGCTGGATTCCGATGGTCGTGATCGGCGACATGCTCGGCGTCGCGCCGGAGGATCGCGAGCAGCTGCTCGTGTGGTCCGACGAGATGCTCGGCGGCGGCGAAGCCCAAAAGCTCGAGAGCGAAGAGGCGCTGCGGCTGCGGCAGCGCGAGGTCGTGAGCGGCTACTTCGCGTACGCCGCGAGCTCGCTCGCCGAGCGGCGCGTGCGCCCGCGCGACGATCTGATGAGCATCCTCGCGCACGGCGAAGTGGAGGGCGATCGACTGACGGACGAGGAGATCTTGCAGGAGAGCCTGCTGATCCTCATCGGCGGCGACGAGACGACGCGCCACGTCATGACCGGTGGCCTGCTCGAGCTGTTACGGCATCCGGCGCAACAGAGGCTGCTCGCGGAGAATCCGCGACTCATCCCGAGCGCGGTCGAAGAGATGCTGCGCTGGATCAGCCCGATCCAGAATATGAACCGCACCGCGACACGCGACACCGAGCTGAACGGCCAGCAGATCCGCGAGGGCGATCGGCTGCTGCTGCTCTATCCATCCGCGAACCGCGACGAAGGCGCGTTCGAGCGCGCGGACGAGTTCGACGTGACGCGCAGCCCGAACCGCCACGTCGCGTTCGGAGGCTTCGGTACGCACCACTGTCTCGGCGCCAGCCTCGCGCGGCTCGAGCTGCGCGTGCTGTTCGAGGAGCTGCTGCGCCGTTTCCCCGACATCGCGCTCGATGAAGGCGAACTGCACGCGCGCCCGAGCAACTTCATCGTGGGCCTCGAATCGATGCCCGTGCGCTTCACGGCGGGCGGTTGACGCTCGCGCGCCGCTCCCAACCCTCGGAAGGAACGACATGGACCTCCGTCTCGACGACAAAGCGACCCTCATTACGGGCGGCTCGCGCGGCATCGGGCTCGCGATCGCGAAAGCGTACGCGGCTTCCGGCGCCCGCGTGATGATCACGGGACGCAAGGCGGAGGCTTGCGAAGCGGCGTGCAAAGAGATCGGGCACGACGCGCGCTGGGCGGCGGGCCACGTCGGCGACGCCGGTTCGCGCGATGCGGTGATCGATGCCGCGCTCGCCGCCTTCGGCAAGATCGACGTGCTCGTCAACAACGCCGCCACGAATCCTTACGCCGGCAAGACGATCGAGGTCGATCTGCCGCGCTGGGAGAAGACGCTCGCAACGAACCTCACCGCGCCGCTCGCCTGGACGCAGGCGGCGTGGAACAAGTCGATGAAGTCGAGCGCGGGCGGCTGCAGTGTGATCAACATCGTGTCGGTCGGCGCATTCAAGACCAGCCCCGCGCTCGGCGTCTACGGCGTCACGAAGGCGGCGCTCGTCTACCTCACCCAACAACTCGCGGCCGAGCTTGCGCCGAAAGTGCGCGTCAACGCGCTGGCGCCAGGCCTCATCAAGACCGACTTCGCGCGCGCTCTCTGGGACGGCGGCAAGGGCGATCAAATCGCGAAGTCCTATCCGATGAAGCGCCTCGGGGAGCCGGAGGACGTCGCGGCGGCGGCGACCTACCTCGCGAGCGACGCGTCGAGTTGGGTCACCGGACAGACGCTGATCCTCGACGGCGGCGGCGTGATCGATTTCATGCGCGGCTAGGCGCCCGACAGCGCGAAATTCGGACGAATTGCGGCACGGTATGATTTCGATGTAGGTTTGCGCATACAAACCTCTCGATTGCTGCGCATAGTGGAATCGAGTCAGCACTCCCAGGAGCGCCGCCATGGCCCAATCGCTCGAGCACTCCGTCCCCGAGTTGGGCTTCGACCCCGATGCGCTGCGCGCGAGGTACCGCGTCGAGCGCGACCGACGCATCCGCAAAGAGGGCAACGACCAATACGTCGAGGTGAAGGGCGACTTCAGCCACTACGTCGACGACCCGTACGTCGCGCCCGGCTTCACGCGCGCGCCGCTGAACGACGAAATCGAGGTGCTGATCATCGGCGGCGGTTTCGGCGGGCAGCTGATCGCCGCGCGGCTCCAGCAGGCAGGCGTCCACGATTTCCGGATCATCGAGAAGGGCGGCGACTTCGGCGGCACCTGGTACTGGAACCGCTATCCCGGCGCGCAGTGCGACATCGAGTCGTACATCTATCTGCCGTTGTTGGAGGAAACCGGGTACATCCCGAAGGAGAAGTATTCGTTCGCGCCCGAAATCCTGGCGCATGCGCGCCGGATCGGGGAGACGTTCGACCTCTATCGCCGCGCCTGCTTCCAGACGCAGATCTCCGAGATCCGCTGGGACGACAGCGAGCGCAAGTGGACCGTCACGACCAACCGCAACGACCGCATGAAGGCGCGCTTCGTCGTGATGTCGAACGGGCCGCTGAATCGACCGAAGCTGCCTGGCGTTCCCGGCATCGACCGCTTCAAGGGTCACACCTTCCACACCAGCCGTTGGGATTACGCCTACACCGGCGGCGACACCACCGGGAACTTGCACAAGCTCGCGGACAAGCGCGTCGCGGTGATTGGGACCGGCGCAACCGCGATTCAATGCGTGCCGCACGTCGGAAAGTACGCGAAGCAACTCTTGGTCTTCCAGCGCACGCCGTCCTCAGTGGATGTGCGCGGCAATCGGCCGACCGATCCCGATTGGGCAAAGGCACTGAAGCCCGGCTGGCAGCGGCGCCGCATGGACAACTTCAACGTCCTCGTCACCGGCGGTCATCAGGAAGTCGACGAGGTTTCGGACGGCTGGACGGACTTGATCCGCAACCTCGCGGCGTTCATGCCCGTCGAGCACGCCGCTGGCGTTTCACCCGAGGAACTCGCGCGCAACATGGAGCTCGCGGACTTCAAGAAGATGAATCAGGTGCGCGCGCGTGTCGATTCCGCCGTGAAGGACAACGCGACCGCCGAGGCGCTGAAGCCGTGGTATCGGCAGTTCTGCAAGCGGCCCACTTTCAACGATGACTACTTGCCGACGTTCAACCGCCCGAACGTCAGGCTCATCGACACGCGTGGCCGTGGAGTC